>WJJB01000384.1 GCA_014729935.1 Candidatus Bathyarchaeota archaeon
CTGTTGATTACGGGAAGAGAGAGTGAAGAAACATGGCAGAAATCAAGGATAACTTGTTGTACACGAAAACTCATCAATGGTACGATCCAGAATCGGGAAAGGTAGGCATCACGGATCACGCGCAGGATCAATTGGGCGAGATCGTTTATGTTGAATTGCTGTGGGATGATGGCTTGGCTGGTACTGAAGTTAGTGCAGTTACCTACGATGGAGACGAACCCGCCAGCGATCCAATCGATGATATCTCGGTTGAAAGTCAGAAAGCGGTAGGTGATATTTATGCACCACTATCTGGCGAGATCACGTCCGTGAACGAGGATCTCATGGATGAGCCAGAAAAAGTGAATGAAGACCCTTATGGCGAGGGTTGGTTATTTACATTGGATCCATCTGATTTTGACGGTGAGAAAGGAAACTTGCTTGATGCAGCTGCCTACAAGGCATTTTGCGAGTAACCCTGATTCATGGAGCATTGCTCCCTCTCCTTTATTTTTTGTCCACTCACCCGGTCTAGGTAAACTCCACTCTTCCTCTTTAATCTACTGAAAAACACCCACGAATCGTATGTCCGGGTTGTTTCCCTGTTCCATGGCATGAGTTACTTTTAGGCTGGCTATAATGATCGAAACGGGAGTGAATCTTTATTTACACTAAACTAATATTGAGTATAGGAATTATCCAACTGTACCAAGTTGGATGACAGTATTTCTTGTGGGGCATGAGCATTGCACGTGGTAGAAATAGGTCTGTTGTACATGGAAAAACCTCTCGTTCGCTTGGGATTCTACCGCAGGAACGAGTTACTCGACGATACCACGTCCAAGCGAATTTTCATAGCTTTATATGGGCTGTTTAGGGAGATTTTTGACGATACATTGCAGGAGCTTGATTTTGATGATTACCGGGTCTTGTTCTACGTCTTTCCCATCAAGGGGGCTCCTGCCAAGGATACCAACAAGATAGATGATGAACGCATACTGGTCTATTGCGTGCTCGATCTTGAAGGGAGGAAATCTAACAATGTATTTCGCGATACCATGAAATTGAAGATGGTTAAACTTAGTGAACTTTTCAGGAAACGATATTCTCAAGATGAATTCATGGTTCTCGTGAAGACCCATAATTTCAAACCATTCATGAGTGACCTGATGGCAGTGTTCAAGGACCTCACGATACCTTCTACAGACAGGTTTGGTACCATTTTCGGGAATCCGCCATACCACGAAGGCAATGGGAAAGGTTCAGAATAGAACATTCTTGATCCCCCCTGATGGTTTCTAGGACCATGTTACACCGGGAAGTATCCTTTCTCATGAAAGTAAAAGAAAAAGGCGTTGATCACGAGAGAATGCGTGATTATGCCATCATGAATATGCTTGAATGCCTGCCTTGGTGAAACGGTGCACGAGGATACGCGTTCGTTTGGCCCGTCGAATTCAGGTTCACCTAGTTTCTTGGCATTATCAATCAAGAACGTGTAACAGGAATGGCGGTGGATGGCTGGATTCGGGTTCACCTTCCCGATGAGCTTGGTTGATTCTCCCTTGTATCCCGTCTCCTCGTGAAGTTCCCTTTCAGCTGCAACCGAAGGTTCCTCACCTGATTCTATGATACCACCGGGTATTTCAAGCTCCACCTTGTTGGAACCAAAGCGGAACTGTCGAATGAGAACTACTTCCCCGGTTGTAGTTTCCGCTATGATATTCACCCAATCATTGCTTCTGATGAGAAAAGTCTCGATCTCCCTTCCATCGTGTGGATTCTCAAAGATAACCTCATCAACCGAGAAAATTTTGAAAGATCCCCTTTCCGTGGTGCCCTTTTTCTTCCAATCCCTGATCTCCATGCTATGCATTCCCTTCAGATTGAATTCATGGCTTCCTTCACGAGCTTGATACCCCATTTCGCGAGGGCTATTGCACCTTTCATTGACTTGCTATCGGCAAAACTCCTGAATTTTGGTTCTGTTCCGGACGGTCGTATCAGGACGGAGCCCCCGTCCTTGAAAATCTTCACGCCATCTATAAGCGTTCGTCGTTCCTCGCTGGTAACTTTCTTGATGCGAGCCAAGATATCATCCTTTAAATAATTCTCCACCTTTATGGTTTCCTTGTGAAGGTGATACTTGGGAAGCTCTGCAAAAAGCTCGGACAATGGAACATTTCGCTTCACGAGAATCTTGATGATGAGTGCCAAGGCGACGCCCCCATCACGGACGGGTTGGAATGGCGTGTAAAATATGCCGCCGTTCTCTTCCCCCGCTATCATGGCATCCAGTTCCTGCATGCGACGGGAAACGGTGATGCTACCCACCTTGGTCCATTCCAGTTTGGCACCCCTGGCGTTCACGATCTCATCCACGAGCATGGATGAGCTCACGGGGGTAACGACCCATCCCTTATACGTTTCCAAGAGATGATTCAAGATAACTGCAAAACTCTCGTCTCCCCAATGGAACACTCCCTTGTCATCAATGAATATTGCCCTATCGCCATCTCCATCGAACCCGATCCCGAACGATGCTCGTTCCTTGACGATTGCATCCTTCAACTGTTCCAACGATCTTGGCGTGGGTTCCGACACGCGATTGGGAAACGTGCCATCCGGTTCATCAAAGATCGATGTCACCCTCACGCCTATATCATCCAAGAGCTCCTTGAAGTAGGAACACGCGATTCCATTCCCTGGATCTACCACCACGTGGATATCCCTGGCTCCATGGCCATCGATGGGAATGACTTCGCCGATACGTTTCCTGTAATACTTCACGATATCGGGATTGTGCTCGAGTAATCCCATACCATTCCATTCGGGTAAACTGAACCCAGGTACCTCGTTATTGAAAATGCTCTCGATTTCACGTTCCTTGGAGGCGGGGAGCTCGATGCCGTCCCTATCTATCACCTTGATCCCGTTGAATTCAGGGGGATTGTGGGACGCAGTGATCATGAGGCCCATGTCGAATCTTGCGGTATCCTTGATGTATTTTTGCAATGCAGGAGTCGGGGTGAAACCAGCATCTTCCACATTAACTCCAGATCCGAGGAGTCCCGCAACGAGGCCAGATTTCACCATGGCCCCGGAAACACGATAATCGGTACCGACAAGTACCTTGCCACCTCCAAGGTAAGTTCCCATGGATTGGCCGATGCGCGTGCAAGTGGCTGGAGTGAGATCGACATTGGCGATCCCGCGTATTCCATTCGTGGTGAATTTCAATGATCTTGATTCTTGTGCTACCAAAACATGTTCACCTTTCATCCTGTTGTTGTATGATGCGTTCGACACGTGCCTTGATTTCCTCCTGCACGTGTACCTTGTTTTTTAATTCTTCCTTGAGACCTTGAATGTAAGTTACTGGCGTGGGATCCTTTCCATTCAAAAATGCAAGGTAAATGCTCATGAAATCACCCATGTACACCAAGGAGAGCATGCGGGCGAGTCGAGAAGTCCCGCGTGCTACCAAATTAATGCATGCTGCTGCCTTTTCTTCCAGAATACCCTTCGTGTATCTCACCCGAACACCCATGGAACCAGCCTCTTGCTTTTCATCCCGCAACAAGATGCAAGAGACGTGCATAGATACATCAGGAGCTACTTCCCATCCCACAGTCTCGTTATGATTTAGCTCTGGAAAAAAATCGTGATATGCAGGATTCTTCCCATTTTCGTTTATCTGGCCCTTCAAGCGCCGCGCAACACTGACCAGGCAACCATGGCCATATATTGCAATGATGGTCTTGAACACCTTCAATGCGGCTTGCTTCATGGGATTTTCGTTCACCGTGGATTCTCTACCGCATTCCGAGGCTAAAGTGTGAAGGATCGCTGATGTTTCTTCGAGCTCGGTAATGATCTTTTCCTCGGGCACGATACCCGTGCCAGCCATCAGGATGGCAAGGGCGGTGAATAAATACAGCAGGGCCGCACGGGGTTGATAGCCACTTGGCAGGTGAATGCATAATCCATTCACCCTTTCAAGGAAGGAGGCCAATAACCCCCCGGAGGTGATGCCAATGCAAGTAACTTCACGCTCGATCGCATCGGCGAAACAGCTTAATGTTTCCTCCGTGTTACCAGAATAGGATAGAAAAATACCCAAGTAATGGTTGGTAATGTAAACCGGTAATGAATAACCTCGAACGACAATAATGGGTATATCCATGGCATCTTGCAACCAATCGCGCAATAAATCTCCAGAAATTGCAGACCCACCCATGCCAACGACGAAAATACCCTTCAGTTTTCCTCTCGAGATATAATTTGATACCTTCTCGATGATTCGCGTTTTTTGAACACGGGCCATGGATTCAATGCACCAGTCCATGAATCCGGGAGATTTTTCCACGATACCAAGCATGTCTCCTGAATCGAGCTCCTTCAACCTCTTGCGATCATCAAGAATGCTGGTGAGCGTCATCAGGCAAGGAGAAAGCCGGGCACGATATATTGATTTCCCCCTAGTTGATTACATGTAATACACAGTGGAGCTCCTGTCAAATCCCTTGACCAGTTCAATGGAGCGAGTATCTGGGGTGAATTGGTATTCAACTGGCGCATACCGGTGCCTCGGGAAGAAATACCCGATGCCATGCTTTGCCATCAACGTTACCGGGTGATCCTCAGGGAATACTTTCCTCGATACTTCCCGCGTGATTTTCCTGCAAGTCCCCTCATCAAGGAACCCGAGAGCGTGGATGTACTCGTGTTGCAATACATGGTAAACGTATGCTTCCACGATTTCCTCTCGATCCAATTGACGGGCATTTTTGTTCCATCGTGATGCGGTTTCCCCCGTCGCCAATAATACCTGTAATGCACGCCGGTTCATGAGAATCATGGTTCCTCCCGAGAAGAACATCCCCCCGATGAAACCTCGTGAAGAAATACCCATATCCACCAATCCCAAGCTCAATCCTGCACGCTGCCTTCCAAGGACGTGCTTGACATCCCGCTTCACCTGTTCGAATATATCAGGCATTGCCTGTTTCAATTTTCTCAAGTCCATCATGATGTTCGACGGTTCCAAGTATATAACTTCCCCCGTTATGTGATATCGCCACGAAATATCCCGCGGGCATGATACAAGTGCAATCTTCTTTAACCAAGAATTTAATAACTAGCTATCAACAGGACTCGAAGGTGGAAGCAACATGGTGAATGATACTTCCGTGGTAGAGATAGACAAGGCGCTTGGCGAAATTGACAAGCTTGAAGATGAAATGGTTGGCGTGCGCGAATCGCTTAAAAAACTCGATCGCCTCACGGGGATCCTCTCCGATGTTCGACGGATCCTGCACGGTAGCAAGGATGCGATTAATCAACTAGATTTCGAACGCCGCGTGCTCGAGGAGGAGAAGAAAAAGAAGGATGAGGAGATCTCACAGCTCACGGGTGAACAGCGAAAGATATTGGAGGAATATGACCAGATTGAATCACAGCTGAAAAAATTCCAATCTTTAGTGAGCAAATTCGAGGAAAAGGAATTTAAGTTTGAAGACGTGAAGGCCATGCTCAGCATCTTCACGATTTTGCTCGAGGAGATATTTCAAGGACAACCCCATGCCAGGATACTTTTTACATTGCACGGTGGTGCCAGTTCCATGACACGGGACCAGCTCAAGAATGCAACCGGTATCAGTGGCGCCATGGTATTGCGGGCGGTGCATGAGCTTGATCGGGCGGACCTCGTGAAATATGATTCAGATACCAGCGAGGTGACGCTAGTCCGCCGAATCTATTAGGATGCCACATGGTATCATTCAATGCAATTCCCGGTCCAAAATTTTTTAAACTACTAACAAGATCTTCATGAGAGGAACATTCTTGAAATGTGCCTTAGGAGATAATCGATATGCAAGGTATTTCAGCAAGAGATTTCGAGGTTCTTTGCAAGAAGCATAATGGATTGTGCCTGTTTTTCCAAGCAAGCACCCTCATCGCCTTCGTGCTATCCGTGATCATCATCGTGTACAATTATTTTATCAAATTGGATATGCCAATGCACGGCTTGGCATATTTACTCCTTGGCATCATCGTGACGTCATTAGTAGTCGTGATCCTGCAGAAACTCAAGTTCAAGCGTGATTAACCTGGTGAAACGGGTTCATTCGGCACCTACCAGCCCTTTCCTTTTTCTAATCATTTCTATAGTTTCAAGCGATTAGTTTTTATTCTAGGCAACTAAAACTCTATTTAATACCCTTCCCCTGCGTCCCTTGGTATCCCCGGATTGTGGTGGTAGGGTGAAAATTGCACCGTTGAGGTAATATTCATGGCTAAAGACAAGACTATTGGAGCAATCATCTTGGTAGGTGCTGCCGCACTACTCGTCTTTTACACGTTCTGGTTGATCGGTGGATTCATCCAAGATAATATAGTTCCTGGGAATATCTGGGATAAGCTAAGCTGGTTCCCCCACATACCCGGACTTCCGTGGGAGCTTGCAGTGATCATTCCGTTGTGGCTGGTGGCAGCACTCGTCCTCGCGATCGCTATCTGGATCGGTTGGAGCATGTTGACAACCCCACCACCTGTGCCACTGGAGGAGCTAGAAGAGCAGCTTGAGGCAGAGGAAGCCGAGGCAGCAGCAGCCGAGGGCGACTCAGAATAAGCATGCACTTGCATGCCTTCCATTTTTCACCGTTTTTATTTTTTCTCCTTAACGTGCGTGCCTGATTGCAAATCTCCATGGATGGGTGGAATGATTTCACTTTTTCACCTGAACTTTCTTGGCTACTTCTTCATCAATGTCCTCGATGGATATCTTGAGTGAATCGTCCAAGTCCATCCCGAGGCTATCCAACTCTATCTTGGCGTCTTGGACCATGTCATCTGCCTCGATGTTACTACCGGTGTTCACGCCAAGATTGGCGATTTCTTCCATTTCCTTGTTGATATTTTCTTCCATTCGGCGGATTTCAGCCATTTCCTCATCGAAAGTTTTCATGGGCGGAGGATTGTTACTTGCCGGGGTGCTCATCCCCGTTTCCTGGCTTTTTCCAGAAGTTGCTTGAGTTGCTTCCGTGGATTCACCCGTGTTGATTTCATCTTCTGTGAAGTCGGAGAGAAAATCGGACTCGTGGAACATGTAATCCTCGTCGTTCAACACGTCCATGTCATGACCCGTTATTGCTTCTTCCTCCGGCGGGGATTCTATCTCCGGGGAAATCCCCTTGGTGTTGCCAAGCGCCCCCGATCCAGGTACCGTTGGACCGCGCTTCTCGAGATTCGTGACGCGTACCATTTCCTCCTTGAATGCCTTGTACCTTGCAGGGATGATTTCGTCAATATTGCTATCGCCGTTTTCAGCAATTATTTCCCTGTATTCCTCCAGCTCATCACCGGTGTACACGTGTCCGTTCCCCATGTTGTAGAACAAGGGAATGATGCGGGCATCCGGGATCACCTTCTTGATGATCTCTAGTTCCCTTACCTGATCGAGCAAATGGGTAACCTCATTTGTGAAGAATCCGAACAAGTCCATGGCGCTCTTTAGGGAAGAGAAATACTTCGAGATTGTTCCCGATGATGCGAATATTTGTTTTAACTTGGAAAGATTGCGTCTCAGGGTGTCCACATCCGAAAGCATGCTGTTGGAATGTCCCAGGATGACAATTTCCTTCACTTTCCCATGCAGGAGCAAGGCGTAGATCGACCTTATCACATCATTACTCACGGTGGGCCCTGCATTCCGAATCACGCATGCTTCTCCTGGCTCCAACTTGAAGATATCGAACGGATTGATCCGTGGGTCTATCGACGTGATGATGACCACGACTTCCTCCCTTTTTTTATCTACCACTCCCGTGTCCTGTCCCAGAGTCTCCTTCTGGTGAACCGAAACCATGTTGTTTAATATCAAGTCCATGTAATTACGCCCCGTGTACTACAACCAATCCTGCTATTAAATGATTATAGCTCTACCCAACAAGAGATCGTGGCTTTCTGGCGGAAACCGGATATACCGCGATATTTGCATTAACACATGTATTCCCTTTATATTCTATTGCTCTCTTACCAGACACGAGCAGGCTTGATCCTTCAAGTTTGCAGGTACATGCAAGTAACGTGAAGAAGAGGAAACATCATGAACATGCAATTCGGCGGGGGTTTCAACCTGACCATGTTTCTCGTGCTAGCGGGAGTCATCGTGGGTATCGCCGTGATCATATATATCATCGTGTGGTTCAACACCCTGGTTGTGGTGCCGTTTAATGAGGTGCACGTTGTATCGAAAACAAAGAAAGTAAACCAGTATGACGGATCTGGGAGGTATCGTTATTTCAAGGTATTGCACGGTCGAACCATCATTCCCAAACACGTGCTGGATATCGAGCCACCACTCATTAAACTGCATGATATTGACAAGCTCCCCTTCGGTGTGGAAATTTCTGTTAAAGTGCAGGTCACTGACCCGAGAAAAGCTGCCGAGACTTTGACAGCCATTAACCACCAAACCATCAGCAAAGTGGTGGAAGATACCGTCATGAGTGCTGCCAGGTCCGTTGCAATGGAGCGGAACATCCTGGATATCATGAAGGAGCGTGAGGAAATTGAATCCGCCATTTACGGGATGGTATCGGACGCGTTGAACAAGTTGGGGCTTTCTCCCATCATCTTCGACATCAAGAACATCCGGGACATCGATGGGATGGACGTGATTGCAAGCCTTGAGCGGGTGAAGATCGCGGAATTGAAGAAAAACGCTCGGGTATCCGAGGCGATTCATAATAGCGCGGCGATTACCATAGAGGTTGAGAAAAGGAAGGAAAACACGGTTAAAGACGAGCAAATGAAGCAGGAAGAGGAAAATGCGCGTCTTGAACGTGAAAAAAGCATTGCTGATCAGATGATTCAAGTGGAAAAGCGGAAGCTCGCAATTGCTCGCCAGAAGGCTCATGAAATGGCTGAAATCGAACTGGAAAAGCAGCAAATGGCGGCACGCGCCCTGCGGGATAAGAAAATGATCTTGGCACAGGCAGAAGCAGATGCAATCAAGCTCAAGGCGGAAGCGGACGCGGAGGGCATCAAACTCAGGGGTGAGGCAGAAGCTGCTACCATCAAGCACAAGGCTGAAGCCATGAATGAGTATAACAACGTGAGTGCGGCAGGTGCGAAGATCAAGATGGCTGAAATTCTCAGCGCCGCACAAGTTGAAATGGCGGAAAAGCTGGCTACCGCCCTTGGATCAAATAACAAGATCATGTATCTTCCCATGGATGGCAAGAGCAGTTTCATAGGAAATTTCCTGCCAAAATTGGACATGCTACTTCAATCCGATGTGGTGCAAAGAATGCTAAGCAAGCTGAGCGGGAAAGGGGACAGTCCCGAGTAACACCCGTTCATTTTTTTTTACCCCATCCTTGTGTGATCCAATAATGGTGAAAGTTCCAACTGGGGCACGGGTAACCGTGGACTTGTGGAGTAAAAATAAGGGAAAGGGTATGGTGAAATATCATGCGGATACCATGTTTCTTGTCCGGGGTGAAAGTGATTTTCCCCTCGAGAAAGGGGTTCCCGCCATAGTGGTGGAATCCCACGAGAATTTTGTCAGGATCATCCCGCTTGATGACTACACCCGTATTCTTGGCAAGAACCTGACCGGCATCAATATTGAAGCATTATCCAAGGTAATCTACGAGTATCTTAAGAAACATATCGACCATACAGGGGGAATGGTGTCGGTTGATGACATGCTCGTGATGTTGAAGAAAACTTCCATCGCCATGGAAATCAAGCGAAAGCACCTGTTGAAAGCGGCGGGTGCAGGCAAGTACCAGGTCCAGCTCTACGAGCATGGTGGCATCATGTTTCTCGCGCTATCGGAACAAGAATGCACCACGGACCAAGCAACCATCTTGGAGCTGGCGAAGGGTAGGGATTATCTTGGCATGGTGGAGATTCGAGCGGTTACGGGATGGAAAGATGCACGTATTGTCAGGGTGATGGACTTTCTCGTGGAGCGAAATGCCTGTCGCAAGTCCAGCACGTACAAGGACGGCATGCGTTTTTACTTCACCCCGTGATATCATGCACCTTGATCGATATGGAATCTCGGAGCATGCCTCATGCCCCATGCATAAATATCCGAGAATGTATTTGGATAGTGATATCATCTCCTTAATGAGAGAGGAGGAGTATAATCATGGGGAAATTCACGAAAAAGATGAAAATAGCATCCATCACAGTGGCCGTAGTGGCCCTAACAACATTTTCGTTCCTGCTTTTCTTGCAACCATGGAAATCCACGAGGAATGGTAATGATACGCCGCCATTGGTGGGAACCCCATCTACGGGAATTCCAGTTGCTGGAAGCCCAATTCGCGTGAACGTGACCGTCACGGATGATATTGGGGTGCAACAAGTTCTCCTTGGATACACGACAGACCTGAACATGTGGCAGAATGTTACCATGTCCGGTGCCGGCACGGAGACATGGATTGGCTACGGGCACATACCCGCACAGGATATCGAAAAAGAGATCCATTACGTGATTCACGGGATCGATTCCAGTGGGCATGTAACGACTAATGACAACTCGTCTTCGTACTACAAGTTACATACCGGTTCGCGCAAGGCGATGATATTATGCTCCGCGAATGATTTTCACGGGGAGGAGCCTGAAGGAGCATTCAATGGCAGTCCTGATGGAACTTTCGATTCATGGACGGGAAACTGGGAGGTGGAAAATGGCGGGTCATCCTTCGTGATGGCACCTGGGCCACCTGAAGTCTCCTTCGAAAAGGCCGTGCCTGGCCCCGACCAGAATGCCATTTCATTCAACTGGACGGGGAATGGCTATGATTTAGTTGAATATGCCGAATATCAAATTTCCGTGATGGCAAGAATCGATACCGTAGTCGATGGACCTGGTGCGAGGGTTGGTATTCGGTGGTTGAACGAATCGGGATCCACAATCAGGATGGATTGGTCTGGAAATCTCAACGACACGGTTGGGACATGGGAGTCCCTGCAGGCAACTGGCCCGTGTAATAATGAATCAAGTGGAATAATTACGGGAATGGAAGTGCTCCTTGATGTTCAAGGAAATAATGCTGTTACCGTGTTTTTTGATAATGTGACCGTGAACAAGCTCATCACGGTGAACGTGAGCAACCCTTTAGATCCTGGGAATTCCCCCCCGCCACCATATATTGATTCAGATGGATTCCCCGCGCAAGCATTGCACGTGTACTGGATCTTGAAGAATCATGGCTACAGTGATGATAATATCTTCTTGATGCTCTATCACACCAATGATCCCGTGATTGATATACAAGCAGGTGATGGGATTCCCAATGATCTCGTTGGCGCGAATATTGACGTCGAGAATGATGACGTGAACGCCAGCAGATTCATCGAGGAACTAAACGTGTCGCACGCCGGATCTTTTGCATCATCCATCAAGGAAAATGATCAGCTCATCGTGTATCTCGTGGATCACGGTTCGAATGCCATCCTTGGGGATGGAAATGTCACGTTCCATTTCGAGGCAGACGGGAGTTACGTGAGCGAGATGGAATTTCATGATTTGGTGAATAATATCTCTTGCAACCGCATGATGATAAACGTGGATTGCTGCTTCAGCGGCAATTTCTTGCAAGTGAATGCCAGTGCAGGCGGTTGGCTTGATATCGACAATTGCATCATGGTCACCTCGTCATTGAACGTGTTCTCGTGGTACTGGGTAGATAATTCGAACGGGGACATGTTCGCTGGCTCCTGGTTCTTCCACGTGTTCTGGGAGATTCTTGACATTGGACTATCGATAGCAGATGCATTCACTCAATCGGAAAACTTCGTGCCTTTCGGGAAGCCAATGCCCTTATTCGTGTCACAATGTCCATTATATCACGATCCCGGTAACATTGGATCGACCTGGAATTTCACCAGCGTGCCAAGATTATAACACGGTTGCTGGTGTCTTACTTTTTCCCATTCATTTTCATGATGCACGTGCATGGTTCACGCCCATGACAGTTGACTTTCTTGCAGAGGTGTAAATTGACTCGATCAGCTCGAGAGCCCTGGTGCCATCTGTTCCGGTGATGGCTGGTGCACGCCCTTCCTTAATGGCATTCGAGAAGTCCTGTAGCAGGCGCCCGTGGGAAAGGATCTTCAACTCCTTTGAAGAAATTCCACGTTCACCTGCGAAATCCCTTCTATCGATATTTCCATCACCCTTGAAAAAAATCAAGGAATCCTTGCGAATTTCAATGGCACCCCTAGTTCCATGGATGGTTAGGCTTGTTCCCATGGGCGTCTTCACCGAAATGGAAGCTTGGATGGTCCCGAACGCGCCGTTCGTGAACTTGAATGCAGCCACGGCATTATCCTCGGTTTCGATATCATGCATGAGATGCGATTGGAATCCAGCCACCAAATCCACATCTCCGATGAGATGTAATGCCAAGTCGATGTCGTGAATGGCTTGGTTGATGAGCGCACTGCCCCCTTCCATGTTGAGCCTTCCACGCCACTTGCTTTCAGTGAAATATCCCCCATCCCGTTTCAAGTAGACCTCTATCTTGGCAAGCAGTAACTTTCCCAGCTTTCCCGAGTCTATCATCTGTTTCGCCAAGAGGGTTGAATCATTGAACCGGTTTTGGTGATATACTCCAAGAACGAGATTTCGCCTGCTTGCCTCTTGGATCATCTCCCGTGCATCATTCGTGCTCGTGGCAATGGGTTTTTCAACCAGCACGTGCTTGCCGTGTTCGAGTGCATCCAGGGCCACGGGGTGATGCAACCTGTGGGGCAAGGAGATGATGATACCCTCCACGTCCTTCATCACGCAAAGATCGAGATGGGAATCCACCGTGGTAGGAATGCTGAATTCCCTCGCGAGATTTCTTGCTTTTACGATATCATGGTTTGATATTGCAATGATATCGAGATTAGCAGCTTTTTCCACTCCACGTGCAATGTTCCTTGCAGACCATCCCGCGCCAGCAATGGCGAGCCGTGCTCTTGAATCCAAGTGCTTTCACCTATTCCTGTCCATGTCGCTTGTGACATTAACCTAATCTAAAGGGTGATGATCTTTTCACCATTTGATTCATACACGGCTCGAACGACCTTCAAGGATTCCAATGCCGCCTCACCATTCACGACCGGTTCCCTATCCTCGATAATGGCATTGCAGAAATCCATCATCATCCTGCCGTGTGCTAATAGCGAGAATTTACTCGGATCTTTTGCAGAACCGACTTGACCACCGTGCTTCGCGGCATAATCAATCACTTTTTCCTTTCCATCAGCATCGTGTATGGTAAGTATATTTCCATCTATTTGAATGGCACCCTCGGAACCAAAGATCGTGAGTTTTGCGGGAAATGCTGCTTTGGTCGCCGTGCTCGTTTGTAGGGTGCCAAAGGCCCCGTTTTCGAATTGGAATGCCGCCGCGGTGAGGTCGTCCACCTCGATGTCATGTATGGCATGATCCCACAAGCCGAAGAGTGTCTTCACGCTACCAACTAAGTGCACCATTTCATCCACGGGATGGATGGCTTGGTTTATCAGGCTACCACCGCCTTCCAATACCCATGTGCCACGCCACCCGCTTTTCTGGTAATAATCGTCGTCCCGGTACCACATGACGCTCACGTTGGCTTGAAGAATTTTGCCCAATTTGCCCCCATCTATCAGCTTCTTTGCTTCTTGGACGGCATCGAAGAACCTGCATTGGAAATGCACGCCGAGCTTTAAATTCTTCTTCCTTGCGGTATCTATCATTTCCTCGGCGTCTTCTATTTTCGTGGCAATTGGCTTTTCAACAAGCACGTGCTTTCCATGTTTCAAGGCATACATGGTTATTTCGTGGTGCAATCCGTGGGGCACGCTGATGATGACGAAATCCACCGATTCATCATCGCACACGTCCTTGTAATCATCACTCACGATTTTCGAGTCATGACCTGCAGCTATCTTCTTGGCGGCATCGATATTCTTATCCGCGATTGCCACCAAGCTTAAATTTTCGATGGTCGCAATGGTTGCGGCGATGTTCGTCGCGGAGCTTCCCGCGCCAATCATGCCCGCTTTCAAGTTCCTTGCTAACTTTCGTGATTCCATGAATCGTTCACCTCACGACATTGATCGCACCCTTGCCAATAAAATTTTCAAACATGGTGTCCTTACATTCCCATGCCAGCGAGGAAACGGCACATCGATCGGGTACTGGAGCTCATGTACCGACCTGAATCCATCAGGAACTGCTCGCTTATTGGACATGTTGACCACGGTAAGACCACGCTATCCGATTCATTGCTTGCCAGCTCGGGATTGCTTAATCCAAATCTTGCTGGCGAGGCTCACTTGCTTGATTTCATGGACGAGGAGCAGGAACGGGGCATCACCATGAAATCGGCAAATATCTCGCTTGTCTTTGCCCAGGATGGTAATGATTACCTGGTCAACCTGGTAGATACACCTGGACACGTTGATTTCAGTGGCAAGGTTACCAGGGCACTGCGATTGATCGATGCAGCCATCGTGGTGGTGGATGCAGTGGAGGGCGTGATGATCCAAACGGAGCACGTGCTCCGTCAAGCTCTCGAAAGTGCCGTCCGCCCATTATTATTCATCAACAAGATCGACAGGCTAATCGGTGAGCTGGGCTTGGAAGCACGAGAGATACAGGAACGTTTCAAGAACATCATAGGTGATTTCAACAGGTTGCTGGACGTGCACGCTCCCCCTGCATTCAAGTCCAAGTGGCGAGTGGGATTGGATGACGGCACGGTCGCGTTCGGGTCTGCCTTGGATGGGTGGGGCGCCACCCTTTCACAATTCTTGGATCGATGTGATAGCTTCCAATTCATCATCGATCGATACTTGTTGGAACGTGAAGGGGAAGTTAATAAGGATACTTCGCAACTAAAGGAGCTCCTACCTGTTGATCGGGCCATCGTCAAGATGCTTGTTGAAAAAGCCCCTGATCCCGTCACCGCGCAAGAATACCGGATCCCGGTTATATGGGAAGGTGATGTTGCTTCAGATCTCGGTCAAGCCATGAGGCGGGCTAGCAAGACTGGACCCGCCATGATCTTTACCAGCAAGGTCATGGTGGAACATAACCAGCGGATTGTCGCAGGGAGGTTATTTTCGGGCACATTGCATTCCAAGGATGAACTCTTGTTGCTCAAGAATGGAGGACGGGAGCGGGTACACTCCATTGGTATTTTTATGGGCCACCGGATCTTGGCAGTGGAGGATATTCCAGCTGGAAATGTTGTTGCCATACAAGGATTGAAAGGGGTCAAGAGCGGGGAAACCTTGTTGCACTCTAATTATGAGGGCGATGCCAAGGGATCCCTTTCCTTTGGCCAGATCTCCTACATGATGGAACCCGTGATTACGGTATCGGTGGAACCTGAACGCTTGGTGAACCTGCAAGCCCTGCAGGAACACATTGAATTGAAACTCATTGAAGATCCAAACCTTCGGGTTGAAATAAGTGAGGAAACGGGGGAAATACTCCTATCAGGCATAGGTCCGCTCCACTTGGAAGTGGTGACCAGCGATATCGCCAAGCTTGGCATCCCGGTAATCATGTCAGAACCCATCACTTTATTCCACGAGAGCGTGGAGCGATCGGCGGGACCTATGGTGGGGGAAAGCATCAATGGGTTGAACAAGGTCACGATGCGCGTAGCACCTGTCTCGAAGGCGGAAGCGCGCGCCATAGAGCCAGTGAAGGAAATACCATCTCACGCGATCTCGGAACACACAAGGAGGCAGCTTGAGTCATTCCCGGAATGCTTCAAAGAAGAGGAGGTTAGCGCCATCGTTGGCATTCTTGATGACCACGTCATCATCGAGATGCCCAACCTAAACGATTCCAGCAAAGCACCCATCTCCCGAGAGGAGATCCAGCTCGTTAACGGTGCCATCGAAACCATCGTGAAGCGAGGACCACTCGTCCAAGAATCCATCAGGGATCTGAAGATCATCATTGAAGAAATTACCTTGGCTTCAAAAGCTGAAGATCGAAGCATTGCCGAGTTGATCCCCATGATTCGGAAGGCTCTATTCGAGCTAATGCGACAGGCAGGTATTATCCTGCTCGAACCCATGTTCGAGAGTACCGTGTTCGGTTCCGTCGGGAACATTGGCACCATTACCTCGCTTATATCTCAGCATGGGGGAAAGGTAGTTTCCATGACCCAAGAGGGTAGTACCATAAAAATCCGTGCCATTTTTTCCGTGCGAAGGAGTTTCAAGCTCATCGAGGCTGCCAGGTCGGCAACATCTGGCAGGGCTGTCTTCCAGAACGTGTTCCACGGATTTGAAAAGGTCACGGGAGGAGAAAGAAATGCTATTTACGAGCACTTGAAGGAACGAAAGGGACTTATATGATGAAATTTGGGGGATTTTCTTCGACTGGTGCCTCTCCACCTTCTTTCTTTTTTCCATCATTCCCCATTCGATTTAAATCCATCGACAGATTATATGTTAACGCAAGGAAAGCCAATACTAATTTGCGCCTATTGTCTAGTGGTTAGGATACCAGCTTCCCAAGGTGTAGCGGTATATATCCCTTTTGGGACACCGGAAATAGCTGGTCGCCCGGGTTCAATTCCCGGTAGGCGCATTCTTCATTTTCACCTTCCTTGCTATTCCTATGCCAAAGAGTGATTCTGTTCACGTCTATAAAGTGCATTCTGCTATTTCATTTACAATTCGAGGCTCGCGATCGCCATCTTCACCCAAGGCTGTGGGCCGCTGGAGCGGACGCATGCGAGGGTCTTGGTGGCATTTTCCGGTGCCTCTATTGATGTTACCACCTGCGGGAAAATCGTTGATGGCATCCCGCGCCTGCTTCATCGTGCTCGTGA
>WJJB01000385.1 GCA_014729935.1 Candidatus Bathyarchaeota archaeon
GGATAATGGGGCTAATTTGCTTTCGAAAGAAGGGATTCATTTCCAAGGGGACCACGGCGTCTCTCCGTGATGGCTTTAACGGGCGGAAAAATAGGTATAAAGCGGTATTTCAGTACTGCCTGCCTCGTGATCCTGGAAGGTCATCTTCCGGGAGCCGTTTCACTTGGGGATTTCCCCGTTTCTTTTCTTCCTTCCCCTCCGTGGGTTTTTCTTTCCCATGGACTTTTTTCACATGTTGATCCAAGGCTTTTTTCGCTTTAAACACGTCCGAGCAAATTGGGCAGGTCAGGTCATTGTGGCCAATCTTCATGAATCAATGTTCAATTTCCGCTTTAAAGAGACCAACGGCTATCGTTCATTAGTTCAAGCTGTGTTTATAATCACCAGTTCAAGAAAACACAGCACGTAATCCAAGCACTTGAATGCACGTGAAACTGCACTGGGACGTGATGGTTAAATTCACCGTTTTTTCTGTGCTAGAACTTTTTACCCGTTTTCCGCCAGAAAGCCATGTCTCTTAGTTAAGGCGTGGTGCTTAACCTAATTCAATTGGAGATGGATCATCCATTACATACTACATTATAATCCAAAATTCTTGGCGGTTAAAGTCCTATGAGTAATAATACCAGATTTTATTTATCCAAAATAGAATATACTGTTTAGCAGGTGGATCTGATTCAGAATCCACCTGTAGCTCAAGGAGGCGATATAAAGGCATTCCTTTTGCGTGAAAGCCACCCCTTCAAGGGTGGTGGGGTAGTTGCTTAAAGACCAACTACCCCTTAAACTCATTTATTGTAACTGGTTGATGTAGCAGCCCCACAATAACCTTTATCTTGAGATATATTATATTCTAGGTGTTTTTTCGAAAGATCACCCATGTTCAGCACGGAAATCCATGAACATGCGTGCTGTTTCTTGGTCATGCAAGTCCCGCCAGTGCCGGTATGCAGCGGCAACGGCGAACCGGGCTTCACGCTTGATATCAGGACAGACAATCTCGTCGCACCATGGTCTCACCTTTTCCACGGACCTTGCAGGTGCCGTTGGCACCGCGACAATTCTCTTCCGGGGGTGGTATTTTTCCAACATTTGCAACGAGACTCTCATGGTGAACCCACCGGCAATGCCATCATCCACCAGGATTACTGTCTTGCCTTCAACATCGAACTTATTCTTGTCAAAATTAAATAATGAAACCTTGATCTTTACCTGCTCTTCTGCCTCGAGCACCAACCGTGCCAATTGCATATTGTCGATGTGGTAATAATCTTGCATGCGCTTATCGATGAATAATTGTCCATCGAAGGATACTGCCCCGAATCCGGATTCGGTCGTGAACGGTAGATTGATCCTGCGGGTTATCATGACATCAAGTTCAAGTTGCAATTCCTTGGAGATTTCAATTCCGACCGGTATGCCACCATTGGGAATTGCGAGGACAAGAGCATCCGATCCAGTATGCTCATTTAGCATTGATGCCAATTGTTTCCCCGCGTCAGCCCTGTCTCTATATTTCATCTATCATACTCGGGATGCAAGTGAACCTTTAATAATCCACTTGATTGCATTCAAAACCAAGGTATGATTCCCTAATAAGATAGAACAGGGAGGGGGTCTTGATTCACGAATAAGACGGGATACCTTTTCACGCATGGACCCCAACACGGTGGTTTTTAACGAGTTGCAATAACAATATATCATGAGGCTTGATGACTGATGGACAGCTTGGGCATGAGAATGGCATTAGGGGATATCGGCATCTCGATCTTGGAAGCAATCAAGGACGTGCCGATGTGCATTCAGGATCTCTCGTTCCTCACTGGCATTCCCGAGGAATGCATCAATCCACGTATCTCGTTCTTGGAAATGATGGGTTTTACTACCTATCGTGATGACATCTTGGAACTAACACCAAATGGGAAATCCAAGCTCGCCACTCTTTCCATGTCCCAACATGGCTGGTGAATTTCACATGGAAGGGAAATTCAAGGATCGCGTTGATGCAGGGAAGCAATTGGCTGGAGAGCTGGAGCAATATCAAGGCAAGGAAGATGCAATCGTCCTGGCGCTCCCGCGTGGTGGATTACCCGTTGCTCATGAAATTGCTTCGCACTTGCAACTCCCGCTTGATATCATCATCGTTCGAAAACTTGGCACGCCACGAAACCCTGAGGTGGCAATGGGAGCCATCGGTCCCCATAGAGTCACATTATGGAACGAAGATATCATTCATCAATTGGGAATCACGGAAGATCAAAAAGACCGGGTGCGGCAATCGGAAATGGAAGAATTACAACGTCGTCAAAACAAGTACCGCCAAGGTAGGGAGGATATCGAAGTTGAAGGAAAAACGGTTATCTTGGTTGATGACGGTGTCGCCACTGGCGCTACCATGAAGGCAGCGATCCAGGCCTTGAAGAAATTAAATGCAGGAAAGATCATTGCTGCAATTCCCACCGCTCCTGCCGATACTTATAGGGAGATCGGTACCATGGTGGACCAAATCAAGTGTCTAATGAAACCGACCCCTTTCTTTGCAGTTGGCGCATGGTACAATAACTTTTCCCAAGTCAACGATGGGGAGGTTATTGATATCTTGTCTTCATACCACGAGTAACACGCTTATTCTATTTTGCCGATCCGCCAGCCCGATGAGCGTTCATCTCTAGTTTTTTACCTGTTATCTCGAATGA
>WJJB01000386.1 GCA_014729935.1 Candidatus Bathyarchaeota archaeon
AGCTTGTTCATTCTTGCCGATGAAGGGGGGGAGAATCTATCGGACTCAAATCTCAATCAAATAACCGCAGAATTTGGATTCCAGTTCAAGCCTAATGTCTTACGAGACAAGAAGCACAATAACACGAAAGCAGATTACGTGGAAATTACCAATTTCCAGCGCCATTTCATAACAAGGGATATCTCAGAAATTATCTTTGCTTCTGGCTGTTCCATTGATATTGATGATGAAGAAATACTGGTCTTGGCAAAGTCAAGCAAGACTTCCGAAGCAAGGGTGTACCAGGATAATAAATGGGGGGAATATAAACCGGCACCTGAGGAACCAACCATCATCGCCCACCGTCACGGGAAGGGAAAGATCGTGGCATTAGGGAACTTCTCGATCATCACGTCTCTCTCGAGCAAATATGGGTTGTACGCGTTCGATAATTTTGCAATCGTGGGGAATATATTTGCATGGCTGAGTAACAAGAAGCTTGAAGATACCGATAAAACAAGCAAGGTTTACATAAATGCTGCCATAGATACTGATATTTACTTTTGGATGGAACGGGAGTTGAAGAAGGGGAGATTTGAAAACATTAACGAACTCATTTCCTTTTCCCTAAAGGCGGTCCGAGAAAGTCTTGGTGAAATTGAGGAAGGAGAAGTGGAAGGAAAAGAGAAAGGAGAAAAAATAGATGATGGGGAGACGCAGGGGGAGAAGGTGGAAGTGGAAAAAGGCAATAACGATGAAATCAAAGAAGATAAGCAGGTAAAACCAAGTAGCGAAGTGGGTAACAATAATGCTGATCTAGAGCAGCAGCGAGACGAGAATACGGAAGATGGATAAGCGGAACCACCAAAGTATCAATAAAGGTGCATTGACCGTGCATGAAGGGATAATCAAGACGGACTTCCTTATCATCGGATCTGGCTTATCGGGGCTATCACTCGGATGGAAACTATCCAAGGCAGGGAGGGTCCTCATCCTTACAAAAAAATCCAAGGAAAATTCTAATTCTGCAAACGCTCAAGGTGGTATCGCAGTGGTACTATCGGGAGACGAGAAAAAGATTGAAAAACATATTTCCGATACCATCAAGGCTGGTGATGGTCTATGCGATGAAAACATCGTTCGGATGATCGTGAACCATGGCGGGAAGTGCGTGAAAGAACTTATAGACATGGGCGTGCCATTCACGAGAACCGAGGATGGTACATTTGATTACGGCAAGGAAGGGGGACATTCGCAGCGCATCGTAATACATGCGGGAGACATCACTGGCAATGAAGTGCAGAAAACCATGATAGATTTTGTGGAAGAGTGCCCCAACTTGCAGATCGTGGAACACATGATAGCCGTGAACCTGGTAGTTAAAGACAAGCAGTGCTTGGGGATCTACGCGCTGAATACCGAAACCGGTAACATTGCATCGATACAGTCAAGATACACCATCTTGGCAACAGGTGGTGCGGGTAAGGTATATGTCTATACTAGCAATCCAGATATTGCAACTGGAGATGGA
Source organism: Candidatus Bathyarchaeota archaeon (assembly GCA_014729935.1). GTDB lineage: Archaea > Asgardarchaeota > Lokiarchaeia > Sigyniarchaeales > Sigyniarchaeaceae > WJJB01. The sequence goes on from WJJB01000386.1 coordinate 1,511, forward strand.
ATCGCCATGGCTGCCAGGGCGGGGGCGACTATTACAAACATGGAATTCTTCCAATTCCATCCCACGTGCCTGTACCATCCTTATGCTAAATCTTTTCTCATATCCGAAGCACTGCGGGGTGAGGGCGCCATCCTTTTAAATGAACAGGGGGAACGCTTCATGGAGCAATACGATGACCGCATGGAATTGGCACCACGAGATGTCGTCTCCCGATCCATTGATAAGGAAATGAAAATCCATGGTTTAGATTGCGTGTATTTAGATATATCCTTTAAACCAAAAAAATTCATCAAGAAGCGATTCCCAAATATTCACGCTCGTTGCTTGGAATACAACATTGACATGACAAGAGAACCAATACCCGTGGTCCCCGCAGCTCATTACACGTGTGGAGGCATCTTGGCAAACCTTGATGGGACAACGACGATAAAAGGGCTGCATGCTATTGGTGAAACATCCTGCACGGGATTCCACGGCGCGAATCGGTTGGCGAGTAATTCCTTACTCGAGTGCGTCGTTATGGCAGATTTCACATCAAAGTACATTAAAAAGGAGATGGATTCAAATCCACGTGCCTTAACCGATTTCAAACCTTGGGATGTTGGAAAGGCTCTGCCGAGTAAGGAGGGTGTTGTGGTAAAGCATGATTGGGATGAAATCCGTTCGGTGATGTGGAATTACGTGGGTATCGTGAGGAGTATTCGCAGCCTACAACGAGCCAAAGCCAGGATCGATCTTATTTCAAGAGAAATTAGGGAATATTATTGGGATTACCTCATCACTGCAGACTTGGTCGAGCTGAGAAACATTGCCGTGGTGGCAGATCTCATCATTCAATCTGCCATGCAAAGAAAAGAATCAAGGGGAACGCATTTTATCGTTGATTATCCTGAAAAAGCAGGCAAAGCCTCAATGACGAAACTTGTAATCCAAGCCCAAACATGAACCGGGTGGCATGCATCGGAAAAAGTATCATGAGAAAAAGGGAGAGGTAATCAGTCCACACCTGCAAGGAGATCGGTGGAACTATTGATCACTTCAATGAATTTATGAGCTTCCGCTTCTGGCATTTCGATCACGTAGAAATCTCCATTTGATTCCTCAATGCGTAAACCCTCTGCTGTGGCAACGGAATTTACTATCTCATCTACATGATAATCCTTGAAGGTATCCTTGATTGCCCATGAAAAAGCCTTCTTCAATGGACCCTCTTCAACAGCGGCTTCCAGTTTCGATTTCACAGCACCTAACATATCGACTTCTATGCGTCTCCTACCTTTTTTATCCTTTGTCAGCTTGATAACCTTCCCTGCGTCCTTATCCGTGTACTCGATCAACGTCTTTCTTGCCATGGATATTCACATCTATGGTTTGCTTGCGTTTTTCCCTTCCATTAGAGAGAGAGATGATCATAATATCCCTCTTTTTGTTTAAGAATGTTATAGTGATCAGATGAAGGAAGAAGAAATAAAATCATTCTGGAGAAAAACCAAACTTATAGATTCTCAATATTCATCTCCAAGAAGGTCACGGGCTCTTCAAGATCGAAATTTTCTATGATTTCAGGATGGAGCTCACCTATCGTTCCAATCCGTTGCGTATCCACGAATATATCCGCAGTGCGGCCTTCCATGCCAAAAGGATTACTCACGGCCTTTAGAGTAAAGTTTTCAATGCCATACAATCCCAGGAACGTATCTAGCACCGACCGTATTTCCGTGTATTCTGTCTCCTTTGAATAAATAACGCAGGAAATATGCACGTCGCGCCTTGCACCGGTTTCTTCCCGTTTATCCAAGGTTACGACGTCGCCAACTTCAAAGATCCGTATCGGAAGTGGTTCATGCTTATTGTCCTGCAAATTCTGGAGCAATCCAGAAAGTAAATCTTGACGGGTTGTATCATATTCCTTGCTGACAGGGTTCTTGATTATTATGCCATCTCTCCATTTCCGCCTTGTGGCTCCAAAGCTTTTCTCCTTGTTAGACAGGATGAAATTCACCACTTCTTGGAATCCCATTCCTATCAAGATCTTTCGGATGTCGTTTTGTTGCTCCACCTTGGGATGATACTGCCCTGCAGATGCAGTAAGCACGAGAGTGGTGGGTAAATTATCGTATCCATAACCAATGGCAACTTCCTCCGTGAGATCTACCGGGTGAAGGAGATCACCACGGTAAGCTGGCACTAGCACGTCTATGGTGCCTTCCTTCTCACCTTGGCGTGCATCGAATCGCACTTTCCTGAATGCTTTCACGATTTCTTCCTTCCCGAGATTTAAACCGAGGTAATCATTTATGTAGGCGATATCCACGGTCCATGGTCTGGGTTCGAAATCGGGACTAATAATATCTTGGTCGGGATAGTGATTGGTGCAAGTTTCGATGGAACAACCCATGTCTGCAAGCATGGTACACAATACATTAAGCGCGTAGTTCACGGCCTTGAAATCGGTTCCAGTCATGTCAATGAACAGATTTTTGGTATCATCGGTTACCATGGTAAGCGTGCCGTTTATGATCGGGGGGAAAGATATGACCTCATCGTTTTTATCAAAGATCATGGGATACAGGTCGGCATCTTTCAAGATGTGGGCGTATTCTACCCCTTTAGGATGGTCTACAAGTATTTCGGCAGGGGTTAACTCATATCCCACCATTTGTAATGGCTCGAACGTCATGGAATCAGGTCTAACTGCAGTATACTTG
>WJJB01000030.1 GCA_014729935.1 Candidatus Bathyarchaeota archaeon
GCGAGTAAATTGTTAAAGGAGAAGGAAAAACCAGCAAAATTCGAACATCCCAAATACTCCCCAAAGCAATTAGCCAAGGAAGATCCCCAACTGGAACAGCTCGTGAACCAGAAGGAACGCTTCGAGATCGCCGAAGATCGGTCATCTGCTGCCATGTACCTTGGAGTACTTGCGGTCATTCCATTCATGCTCTACATCCTTACCGGACCTATAGCCATTGTCGTGGGAATCCTAGCTCTCCGCACGGAACCACGATCCCCGCAAGCACAATTCAAGGCCCGATTTGGTTTCATATCGGGTGTGTTCCAAGTGGTAGCATTTATCGCCCTTTTATTAATTCTTGGCAATCTTGGAATAATAAACTTCACGATAATTTGAAACACAAACACAGACGTGATGAGAACACATGAAACACATACAAGACAAGCAAAAAATTGGATATATACCTTTTTTCGTGATTGTTTTTAGCATATCATTCTTGATAGATTCAAGAACAATGGAAAATCCCACCAATGACGAGGCTTTCCCCTTCGAATACCTCCCAGACATTCCGGACATGGAAGGCAAAATCCAAAATAGTGCTCCACCTGTCGTGGATTACACGAGATATGGGACGGATTACAATGGAATCATCAGCCATCTCTCGAATCTCGCTAGCACCTACCCGAATTACGCTGAGCTCATCAACTTGAACTCCAAGTATGGTATCCCTGATATACCGGGTTATTACGAGAATTATAACATGTATGTCCTGCGCATGACGAATGAATCCACTGGATTTAAGAAACCTGAAGTTTTCCTTCAAGGTGGCATCCATGGGGATGAATTCACCTCACCAAGCGCCTACACGTGGTTCTGTGATTGGTTCCTCCGCTATAGCGTTGGTTACCTTGATGGTGGTGATCCCGATTATAACGGGTTTGAGAAAGATTACTTCCAGTGGCTCCTCAATAACAGGGAAATATACGTGCTACCCGCTTTCAATCCTGATGGAATTCGCAGGAACAGGAGGGAGGATTATACAGGACGTGACATGAACAGGGATTTTGACATGGATGCCTCGGGTTCATCCATGGAAACTCGAAATAGTGAATGCTTGAAGGCATTCTTGAATGACCATCAATTCAGATTAGGCGTGGGCGCGCACGATGGGGCACACTTGATGTGTTACCCAATGGATAGCATCCACGCTGGAGCCACTGCTAACACGGTTGCAGGAACTTATGCATTTCCTGGCGGTGCAGATGCTCGAATTGGGCGTGGTCAATCATATTGTCCCCCGGATTACTACTTTTATGACATGTTCTTGGCAAACTTGATAAACTACACGGGATCAACACCAGATGGCTGGTTTGGGGGATCTACATCGTACGATGGCGGATTGTTACCAGGTGGAGACTGGTACGAAGCTCCTGGATGCCAAGATACCTTCATGTATGCAGGTAATGAGTATGACGAGCGTTCATACGTGGAATATTGGAATAACAACCCGCGGACATACCCTGGGGCGGGAGTGTACTGGTTCACGATCGAGTACAGCACAACCAAGAACACCCCGAGCAATGAGTTCGGAAATGATAATTCTAGCCCGGGAAGTTGCTGGGTGGCAGGAGCGAAAAACACGTTGCTGTACTTGATAGACATGGCACAGCCGCATCTGGGCTGGGACTCCACTGAAACCGTGGAAAATAATTCCGTGATCCAAGTCGGATCCACGGTGACTTTCAGGTACCAGGTGAACGGGTGCTTGAATGTTGATGAGACTAATATCCAGTGGGGCGATGATCCAAATCCATCCACCACATTTACCTCTCAGACCCCCGTGAACACGACATGGCAGGGGGGAATGACGGGAGGAACAGGTTGGGATGGTGCCTTGAGTGGTCAGACAGATGCAGGTGTTTGGTTCGAGCAGGAGATCACCGTACCCGCCACGTCAGGGGATTATTACTTCGTAGCAAAGGCAAAAGTCGATCAATTCTACGGGACATCTTCTTCGAATCCTAGTGGTGGACAATATCCCAATCTTGCATCCAGGGGAAACACGTACTTGCGCATGATCAAGGAACGCACGTTTTCTGGATGGTCAGAAGATATATCGACGTCAGATGGCACGGAGCACATGGAGCACCAAGAATACTGGTATTCACCCGTGCTGCACTTGGAGGTTGTTGCAGATCCGGTATGCAATGTAACTTCTCCTGGTGAGCTTGAAGAAATCCACGGAAGCAACTTCCCTGTACTCATAGAAGCAGAGGATCCCGACATGGATGAGAATATCGTGTCAGTAGACCTGCAAGTTAACGGGAGCGCTTGGTACCCCGCCACACACGTGGTGGGGAATGAATGGCGGGTGGACCTGGATGTGTCCGGTTACAGTGAAGGAACCGTCCTAAACTTGACAGCAAGGTGCACGAATGATGGGATACCGGCGGTAACAAGGTTTTCTTCCCCGCGAATGGTCATAGTTAATAATTTCCTCCCACCACAGGTCGCTATCACCAACTTGGTGAATGGATCGACCCATGTTGCCGGCACCAGTCTCCTGGTGGAATGGACCGTGAATGGTGAACGGGTATATACGGTTGATGACACACGGCTCTCGTGGACTAATGGCACGATCATGACTAGGAACGATTATCCTCTAGCAAGCACGTGCAGCCCGCTATCCCCTCCCATTGATTTTGATGAGATGGGACCTTATGGATACGTGAATACAACCGGCAATACTTTCGGACCGGGAGCGGGCGATGATGGGTGGGATATGCAGAGGAATTTATACATTGCCAGTTCCACGGCCGACATGACCGTTTTCAGGGATCCGGATGGTGATTCCGGGCAATTACCTCACGCGCAGCATCCCAACGCCATTGAGATCGAGATTGGTTCGGGCAACCAAGAGGATCTTGATTCTGCTGCATTTGGAATTGAGTTCTACATTGATGTTGGATTGGGGCTCGAGGGGGTTACAATTACCTTTGATTGGTGGGGATATGATCGAATAGAGATTCTCGGCACCAGCGACGAAACCGAGGAGGACATGTATCTCAAGGCTCGATTCGGTTCACAAGCGGGAGGCATGACATATCTTCGAGGTTCAGGACCTCAAGGGGGCGATGGTGCAGATGATATTGCATATTGGATATCTCCCAACTCGGAAGGTACTGTCTCGCATTCTGGATCTGAGTCCATTGATGTTACTTCCCTTGTTTCCGGGTCCGGTTGGTATTACTTGGAGTTAGGTGCAGCATTTGACGCCAGGGCCGGTGTCCAAGGCGATACGGAAGGCGTGTGTGCGTTTTACGATAATATAAACGTGATTGTGGAGGCTAATCATCTTATTACCGATCCAATTATAGATGGGCATGAATTCTTGGGACAATCAAGTAGTCTCTCGGGCCCTGCAGGTGGATTTTCAGATACCATTACCCTTCCATCAATGCCTGGTGAAACAATCTACCTTAAGGCTAATGCAACATCAGATGGCGAGGGATTGGAATCAAGTGGCATGGTATGGAGCTTGAACTTGATTGCAGGTGGAATCTCCGTCCAAAATCCTGGAACGAGTCCCACAACGGGCTATACCGGCACTTCATTTGAAATCCACGCGGATATCGTCACTTCCAATACCATAGATACCGTTCTCGCCCACGTGACGAATGGAACGATCAATGAAACTGTTTCACTATTGCATGAAACGGGAACCAGGTATAGCGGGTTCTGGGATAGCACAGGCAGGTCGAAGGGTGAATACAACGTATCGATCTTTGCAAACACTACCATTGGGGAGAGCACGTTCCAGTTCCATGCAACGGACCTTTCAATCATCAATACACCCCCTTCGTTGAGTAGCGTTGGCATCAGCCCCGGAACCGCCTACACCACTTCAACCCTCACGGCACTTCCATCTGGCTGGACCGACGCTGATGGCGACCCCGAGGGATACACGTACCGGTGGTTCAGGAACGGCACGCTCATCAGCGGGAAAGTGGCTGCCACGCTCGGATCCGCCAACTTCGACAAGCACGACC
>WJJB01000387.1 GCA_014729935.1 Candidatus Bathyarchaeota archaeon
CGCTTGGGGTGAGATCCCAGTAATCTATCATGATGGACGCGTTTCCCCCAACGCAGACTCCGGCGCTAGCAAACTCCTTCATTGAACAGTTGAATTTTAGCAGCCGGGAGAATTGCGCATATGTATCACCATTTAATGAATATGAAAATTCAAAATTTTCCCCCTCCCTGCTTATTTTGAACCACGCGATTGTAGAGGCAATCGCGGCATTCACCGTGCTTGATTCTTGAACTAAGGTACCATTTTCAAGATATTGCTTGAATTTTGCAGTGAACCCTTCCCCACTCCTGTTTATATAACAAACCATTTTTCCATATGAATCATTTACCTTGAATCCAACCAAACCTCCTTCTGGAATATCACTCAGGTTCACCTTCATTACTGCTTGGAATTTTCCTTGTATTTCCTGGTACATGAATGGTTCAATGGAACCATTGAAATTGGCGCGAAGCATGTCGGCCATGATTAATTGATTTTCTTGGAAGTCAAGGTTGAACGTGGATCTATTGTCCACCTTCCAAAATTCCTTCAATCGGGCTTCCAAGAAGCTATCTGAATGCGGGGAAATGAAATTAATAGGTTTAGATCCATCACTTGTATATCCAAAAGATTCCGTGAACTGGTGAATATCATCAAATGAGAAATAGATCTTGTTTAAAAAGCAATACCCGTCGAAAACTGTCCCCGTTGTTTTATTGGGATGCATGAAGAGAAAATCAACATTTCCCTCACTGCAATCAATACTCACGTTAAATGCTTGAGATACTAGCATATTTCCTTCTGAATCATTCATGGCAAAGATAACTTGATTATCTCGAGGGGAAACATAGGACAGCGAGATATTCGATATACTGATGGTTCCATTACTTGTTACATACTTGATGGAGGGACTAGTTTGCCAGTCTGAAATGGAGAAGGAACAATGCCTCTCGGCAATCACTCCAACGTTAACAGTATCAGGTAGATTCACGTGCATTTGGAAGCAATCGTTGTATTCATTTCCATTGGTAGAATTTTGGCAACTAATGAGGTCGCCGTCCCTGTTCATTTGAAACCAAAACTCGCGTGAACCACCAAGGGCAATTTGGGTGATAATATCCACAGTGTCGTTCAATCCTGCTATCACGTCAAGCACGTATCCTGTGCCTAGAAGATCAAGATGCATGCTGAACTTGATGAATCCATCCTGCCATTTCATGACAAACGACGCCTGCTGCAGAGGATCATCGAGTAATGATAGATTCAGGAAGGTGCTTGCAATGAATTTGCCAGAAGCAAGTTGGAAAATACCTGGTGCGGTATCAATGATGCCCCCTTGCTGATCCATGGTGAGTTCGTTATCACCGGTATCATTAATGGATATTTCGTGATTCATTTCCACGATTTGACCATTCATTTCATTACTTCCAGTCCACCACGGACCCACGCTGGCATCTGAGAAATTATCATCATGTAGTGCTGTCCAACCATGGATGAATCCCGCTTCCGTGATGAGACGGAATTTCTCACTCCCTTCGATGACGCTAGTATTCGAAGTGATATTCACCGAACAGTTGAGATCGTTTGTAGGAATCTCGCTGGGTGAGAATCCTTCATAGGAAAAATCCGCCTCAGCAGGTTTGATCGAATGATTCCCTGCAAAGTGAGACGGATCGTTCCATTCCCATCCCGATACGATTTGCAGGATGAAAATGGACGAGATAACAACAAGCACGATTTTAATCTTTAAAGGTGGTTGAACCATTAGACATGACCGGTATTGATCTCATCTAGTACAGAATCTTGCTTTGTATCAGCTCAAGCATGCCGGGAGATTATATATCTTTGCACCTGCAGATGCCCCTCTCCCCAGCATCAAGTGATCAGGCTCCTTGCAATTCCCTGAGACGGGCGGTGAATGCTTTCATTGTTTCTTGGAACTTGGTAGCTTCTCCTGCCGAAATGCTTTCGATCATGAACCGATTGGGGTCAATCTCCATTCGTTTCAATATTTGCACGATAGCCTCGCTTCTCACGAGTGCCTTGTGGAACCCGGTGTTGTAATGGCAATCTTGCTCGTAACATCCTGCGATCAGGACACCATCGGCTCCCCGGGTGAACGCGTGAAACACATAAACAGGGTCGATCATTGCAGTGCACATGACATGTATGACACGTGCGTTTGGCGGGTACTGCATTTTGCTCGTTCCTGCTAAATCTGCACCTGCATACGAACACCAATTACAAAGGAAGGCAATGATCAATGGGGAGATTTTTTTTTCCTCGGTAGCACTTTCAATCTGGGTCAATATTTCATTCTTCGTGAATCCGGGTATGTATAAAGCGCCTGTTGGACACATGGCTTGACAAGCACCGCATCCTGTGCAATTCGGCATGAATACCTCCACTTTACCATCCTTGAAATCTAGAGCCCCGAAATTGCAAATACTCGTGCAAAGCTTGCATTGGATGCACTTTTCTGCATCATATTGGACCTTGCGGGGGTCAAGCTGTATGTATCCCTTTGCCATCATAGCTATGGCTTTACTTGCAGCAGATTCCGCATGGGCGATGGATTCGGGAATATCTTTTGGCCCTTGGGAGCTACCCGCGAGGAATATCCCTTGAACCGAGCTTTGCGATGGCCGCATCTTTAGGTGATCCTCCAAGAAAAATCCATCCGCGCCAGTTGATATGTTCAATATTTTTGCCATTTCCTTGGTATCGGCAGGAGGGTTCATGGCTGCAGCAAGCACGACGAGATCCGCGTTATATTCGAACAATTCCTGCCGAAGGGTATCCTCACCTTCGAGAATTAACCCGTTTCCATCATCTCGCGGTGATATTCGGGCGATCTTCCCCCTGATGTAATCGATCTCGAATTCAGATTCGGAGCGAGCAAGGAATTCCTCGCATCCCTTTCCCGTGGCTCGTAAGTCCGTGTAGAAAACCTTGATGTTGGCTGATGGTACCCGTTCCTTGAGTTGGACTGCTTGTTTCACCGAGAAATTGCAACAGGCCCTCGCGCACCATGGATTCCCCACTTTTTCATCCCTGGCACCAACGCACAGGATGAATGCTACATTTTTTGGGGGTTCACCCGTGGAAGGGCACACGATGCTTCCGCTCGTGGGGCCGTAGGGGTTTAGTAACCTTTCCATTTCCATACCAGTTATCACGTCGGGATACATCCCGTAACCATATTCACCCTTGACCGACGGATCGAAGACTTGGAACCCGGTAGCAACGAGAATGGTGCCGATATCCAGTTCCACGATTTCATCTTCTTGCGCAAAATCGATTGCATCTCGCTTGCATCCCAGCTCGCAAGCCCGGCAATGCACGCAATAATTTGGATCGATCACCGGGATCAGGGGGACGGCTTGCGGGTACGGC
>WJJB01000388.1 GCA_014729935.1 Candidatus Bathyarchaeota archaeon
CCTGATACACCAATTCCCTGCTATTATGGGGCATTTCAATCTTCTCCTTCAAGATGATTTCGCTCGAATTCCATCTCCCTGAAATTTTCTAGCATCTTGTCTACCAATTCTACTGCAACGAGGCGCTTGGATTTCAGGGGTACATGATATACCTGTTTTTTCTTATCGATGATGAATACCTCGTTAGTGGAAGCCTCGAATCCTGTTTCCATTTTGCTCACGTCATTAGCAACGATCAAGTTTGCCCCCGAAGTTTGCAACCTGTGATACGCATTATCTATCATTTCCTCGTCCAATCGAGGAACTTCCGCCTTAAAGGCGACGACGAACAGGTTGGGATACAAATTTCTAACTTCCTTGATGATCTTCGGATTCTGGACAAGATTTAACACCAATTTATCCCTTTCGGATGATATTTTCGTATCCTTTACTTCCGCGGGACGGAAATCGGAGATGGCTGCAGCGCTGATGAAGAATGTGTAAGCTCGAGTTTCCAATTCATTCAGGACGGCTGCGAGGAGATCTTCGGTGGAATTTACCTCTACGAGTCTCACGTTCGTGCTCAGGGGTGGAGGTTGGATGCAGCCCTTCGTCATGATAATGGTCACCCTTCCACCTCGTGCAACGATCTCTTCGGCGATCGCCATTCCCATCTTTCCAGAGCTTGGATTACTCAGGAATCGCACTTTATCGATAAATTCACGAGTTGGGCCAACCGTGAGCAAGAAATTATAATCTTGAAGTTCTTGATCTTCGACCAGGATGTCCCTGCATCGATTGATGATATCATCTATCCTGGCAATCTTGGCTTTCCCCTCGGACAATCGCGGGCCGATAAATTCCACGCCGACCTGTTTCAATTGTTTAATATTGGTTTCTAGGAACGGGTGATGGAACATGCATTCATGCATGGCGGGGACGACCACGATCGGGATACCAGAACCAAATGCGGTTGTCGCAACGGTCGTGACGGGAGTATCGTCAATTCCATTCGCGATCTTGGATATTGTATTTGCGGTTGCCGGACAAACAAGAATCAAATCCGCTGTGCCCAAGTTCTTGCCCCGATCTCCAGCGATGGCAATGTGTTCAACCGCCCCGGTCAATTTCGTTACCACGGGATTTCCAGTGCTCCAATGCATTAGCTCAGGTGTTATCAATTGAGTTGCCGCTTCAGACATGACGGCAATAACTTCAGCATCCCATCTCATGAATTCCCTTGCAATGATGGGTGCCGTCATGGCTGCCACTGAGCCCGTGATGCACATGCAAATCGTTTTTCCCTTCAAGACCTTGGAAACCGTACCCTTGATGTCCTTACTCGGATGCTGGCCAAACATGGAGCTCGTCTTTCGATGCATGATTCTCTCAACCGGTGTGAATCATTTCAAGATTTCTAATTCTTCCTCTAGTTGTTTCAGTTTTTCTTGGTTACTTGCCAGTTTTTCCCGCTCTTTCTGGACGATTTCTGGATCTGCCTTTTCTGAAAATGGGCTGTCCAATTTCCGGGTTGATTTTTCGATGTAACCACGTATTTTATCGATTTGCTTGCTGATTCTCTCCCGCTCCGCATCAAGGTCTATCAATCCTTCGAGTGGAAGATATGCCGAAACGCCATGCATCACGATCCTGCCTGATCGCTTGGGAGGTTCAATTGTTTTCTTTACTTGGAATTCTGCTGGATTGATTTTTGCCAAGGTGCAAATCTCGTCCTTTAACGCCTCGAAATCCGGTTCCAATTGCCCTGGATCAAGCATCAGCGGGATCTCCTTGCTCAAGGGGACGTTGAATTTTTTCCTCAACCGCCTTATTTCCCTGATGAGATCCATGATGATGGTAAAATTCTCCTCCAGGTTCTCGTCAATCATGCTTTCATCCACATCCGGCCAATTTGCAATGATTAGCGCGGGTGCTTTCTTGATGAACCCTGGCAAGGATTGCCACAAGATTTCGGTCAAATAAGGCATCACGGGATGGAACATGGTCAAGCAAGCATTGATGACGTGCAGGAGTACCACTTTTGGAGTTGTTTTATCACCGTATACCTCATCATACAACCGAATTTTGGTTGCCTCGATATACCAATCGCAAAACTCTCCCCAGAAGAAGTTCTTCATCTCCCTGGTTGCATTAAGAAAATCAAACTTTTCTATGTACGAGGTAATTTCCTTGATAATCCTGTTCAAGCGAGAGAGAATCCACCTGTCCACTTGCAAAAGGCGTTCCTTTGCCAATCCTTCTCCTTTGCGGGGAAGCTGATCATCACCTTCACCAAGTTGGCTCAAGACAAATTTTGTTGAATTCCATATCTTGTTACAAAGACGTTTTGCGGCTTCAAATTGCCTTGGATCAAGGTTTATGTCACGCCCAGGTACCGCGTTGGAGACAAGAGTATACCTGAGTACATCAGCGCCGTACTTCGTAATGATATTGAGGGGATCATATTGTTCAATATTTTCCATCGATTTGCTTATCTTTTTCCCCTTCTCGTTTCGAACGATACCGTGCATGTACACGATTTCATAAGGAGCATGCCCGGTGAGCTCTATCCCCAGCATCATTTCCCGGGCTACCCAGAAAAACAGGATATCGTATCCAGTCTCCCTCACGTTTGTGGGATAGAAGCGGTTGAAATCTGATGCCGTTTCATCAGGCCATCCCAGTGTTGAGAAAGGCCATAAACCAGACGAAAACCATGTGTCAAGCACATCCTCGTCCTGCTTCAGCTTTCCATTACCGCATATCGCACAGGTAATGGGATCATCTAGCTCGCAGGTTTGATGGCCTTCCTCGCAATACCAAACCGGTATACGATGGCCCCACCACAATTGCCTGCTTATGCACCAATCCCTGATATTTTCCATCCAATGGAAAAATCGCTTCTCCTCCCTGTCTGGAAGGATTGTTGTAATGCCTGCTCGAACTTTCTCCATTGCAGCTGCGGCAAGCGGTTTAGCCTTGACGAACCATTGCATTGACACCCGGGGTTCCACAATCGTGTCACATCTCTGGCATCGTGCCACGGAATGTACATGCGGTTCAATCTTGATAAGCAACCCCTCTTCATCCAGATCATTAACGATTGCCTCCCTGCACTCGTACCTGTCCATGTTGGCATATTTACCAGCATATTCAGGTACCATTCGAGCATTTTCATCAAGAACGTTTATAAATTCCAAATCGTGGTCTCTTCCCATCTCGTAATCATTTGGATCGTGAGCTGGCGTGACCTTGACAGCTCCTGTTCCGAACTCAGGATCCACGTGGGGATCCGAGAATATCGGTATTTGCCTTCCTAAAACTGGCAGGATGGCTTCCCGGCCAACAAGTTTCCCGTATATCTCGTGGTTTTCCGTCGTGGCGATACCAGTATCACCTAAAAGAGTCTCCGGACGCGTGGTAGCAACCTCGATGAATTCGGTCGCACCTTCCGCCCACCTTCCCGAGCCCCACTCGTTTTCTGGTCCCTTCCAATCCTCGTTTATCAAGGGATACTTGATATACCATAGGTTACCTTGTTGCTCGCGTGGGATCGCTTCCAAATCCGAGATTGCGGACTCGCATCGTCCAGGGCACCAATTCACCATGTAGGTCCCCCTGTAAATCAATCCCTTCTTGTATAGGCTGACGAAGGCCTGACGCACGGCATCGGAAAGTTGGTCATCCAAAGTGAACCTTTCCCTGCTCCAATCACTGGACATGCCGAGACGTTTTGATTGCTCCGTGATGCGCGCGTGGTACTCGTGCTTCCATTCCCATACCTTTTCAATGAATTTTTTCCTGCCAAGTTCTTTTCTCTTGATTCCTTTTTTCAAGAGTTCCCTCTCAACGACGTTTTGGGTGGCAATTCCAGCATGATCAGAGCCAGGAAGGAATAAAGTTTCCTTGCCAAGAAGCCGGTTATACCTGGCCATGAAATCCTCGATCGCTATCGTTATTGCATGGCCAAGGTGAAGCGCACCAGTAACATTTGGTGGGGGGAGGGTCAGGCAAAAACGCCCTTCAACATCTCCATGGTCCACCAAGCCCAAGGATACTTGCGTGTCTGGATTGAAATAACCACCCTCCTCCCAGAACTGGTACACCTCATTTTCACGATCGGGAGTGTACGGTCCATCAAGATCGATTTTCATGCATCACGCACCTGATTGGTTCAATAAATTCATGTTTCCTTTCTTGATCGAAGATTGCTCATCTCAAAAAAGTTCGGAAGCGGAAGGATACTTACTTGATGGATTAAGGTTGAGTCTGAAGGACCGGCAGTAATCCGATGCGCACCGGCTAACCTTAAGCTGGCACGAGCTTCCTGTTCAAGGTATAATGTTTTTATAAAACTGTGAACAAGATAGCATAGTTGTTCCCGGTTCGAGGCCATGCTTGTAATATCAGGTTAGTAGGAATTGGGAAGCAACGAAATTAGAGTTGAAATAATATGAACGCAGAAGAGCTTGCAGAGAAACTAGAGGATGGGGAATTAACCATCGATGAAACGATGGATTTTTTCAATATCCTCGTTGAAATTGCTAATGAATCAGAAGACATTCAAGATGAAATCGAGGGCTGGGACAGGGTCTTGTTGTTTGACGTCGAAGGTGGGATGAAAGTCACCATGACCGTCAAGGATGGAAAGTTTAGTGCCAGCGAAGGTGCTGCAGATAATCCCGACATCACCCTCGGCATGAACTCGGATGTCGCGGTCGGTGTGCTTTCTGGGGAGACTGACGCAACCAGTGCATACATGGCTGGGGACCTCAAAGTAACTGGACCGTTGCCAGATGCCATCAAGTTCAGGACCATCATCGAACTGTTCCGGGAAGAATTGGAAGACCTGTGAATGGTTCCGTCCAATTTTCGATGAATTTTTCCCCTTCTTTTTTCAAAGCTCGTGCTTTCCACGGGTCACGTCCCGCAGCAGCTTGAGCAAGCCCTTGCGGTTGTCGTTGAGACCCGAGCCCACGTCGGAGTACACGCCCGACACGCGGTATCCTTGGTCCTTGCAGTGTTCCTTGATGAGCTCCTCCTGCCGGGCAAGCTCGCCCGATTGTTTCTGCCGGGACGACGACACCCGGCTATAGACCGCCGAGCCGAGCCGAGCTGCAAGAACCGGTTCTTCACCGGCATCCTTGTCAACGCCGCGCAAGAACACCAGCACTACATGAAGGGAATACCGGCGGTGGTTTCCCGCGGTGCGATGGGAAGGTTTCAAGCGCCCGCTCTTGTCCCAACGACGTATTGTTTTCGTGCAAGTACCCGCGAGCCGCGCCACGTCGCCGGTGCTCAAGAAACGGGAATGGTGAGGTAGAATATTTGCATTCATGGCA
>WJJB01000389.1 GCA_014729935.1 Candidatus Bathyarchaeota archaeon
GAACGGGCAGTTGAATGGGCATCCCCGGGACGTCTGGATATTCGCAAAGGGATTCCTTTTCAGGTATACCTTGCCTTGAACCGCATCGAGATCAACTGGGGGGAGGCTTGAAAGGGGGATCTCTTTGGCAAAATCGCTAGTGATATTTTCCTTTGAACATGCACCTTGCACGTGCATCAACTGGGAATTTTCATGCAATTGTTCAACTAAATCGGGAAAGGCAACCTCCCCCTTTCCACGAATCACGAAGTCGATGCTTTCATCCTGCAAGAATTCCCTTGGAAAGAAAGAGGGTTGCATTCCACCCGCGATGATGGGTACTGTGTCATTAATGGCTTTCACGATACGAGCATACCGTCTCGCCTCCACTCCAGAAAGCGGGTCACCGATACTCAATCCAACCACGTCGAAATCGTGGGCTCGGATTTTCTTTTCAATATATGCATCCTTCAACTCCCGTCGATGAGCCTTGATGATGAATGGTTCGTGGCAAGCCTCGTGCCCTCGCTGGTGCAACATGGCAGCAAGCTGTGCCAAGCCAAGGGGAGGGCCGTGGATTCCAGAGGGCATGAATCCTGCGTGTTCGACGATAATCCTTCCAAAATGCTCAAGAACTGCGATATCAAGGGGATCAGTAGATTGGGGTAACTTCTTGAATGGTTCCAGCAACAAGATTCTGGCCATGGGATGTTCACCGTGATTATTTTGCAGGTGTACGGGTGGAAAACACCTTGTTCTCGTGGTTCTTTACAATCGTATGGTGATCGATTGTCTTGAAACGAAGGTAAAATAGAACTATTTAAAGTGACAAAACTCACCTGATTTTTCTTTCACGCTTTAAAAGGATGCATCCCTTGAGAGGAAAGAATAGTAAGGTGTAACACCCCATGGGAAGCAAGATTCACGAATTGTTTAGCACATCAACCATGAAAGTCATGGAATTGCAGGATACCGTGGTTGCCATCGATGCCTGTACTTGGTTGCACCAGTTCCTGAAGGTTACCAGGATGAGCAACCACCCTGGAAACCGGTTGGTCTTAATGGACAAGACCTGCCGTGTCATCAATCACCTGCGCGGATTCCTATTTCGGACCGCGTTCTTGGTAAAACATCAAATCTGGCCCGTGTTTATCTTTGATGGTGCCGCAAGCACCAAGATCGGGCGAGTATCCCGCGCGGTTTCCAGATCTTTGCGCGAACATCATGTTGAATTGAAGCAAGTCCACGAGGAAGCCATGAAACTTGGCATGGAGCAGATGGCAAGGAAGATCGGGTCTCGAATGGAATTCATGTATCCCATCGCTGAGCAGGAAGTAAAGCGGCTTTTAATGTACATGGGAATGCCGGTGATCGATGCGCCAAGTGAGGGTGAAGCTCAATGCTGCCAATTGCTCATGGATGGTTTGGCTGACCACGTGGTGAGCCTTGATGCCGATGCAGTGCTTTTTGGTGCCTCTTCAGTCATCACGGGATTAAAAGCGACCTCGAGAAGCAAGGAGTGCCAACATGTCGATTTAAAGCACACACTGAATGCTCGTGGACTCACCAGGGAGCAACTTGTTGACATTGCAATTCTCGTGGGAACAGATTTTAACGAAAAGATACGTGGCATCGGGCCAAAAACCGCCCTGAACCTGATCAATAAACACGGAAGGATTGAGACCATTGCTCTCAATGAATCCGGCTATGATTTCTCACCGCTGGGCATTTGCCAACCCCGCAAACGGCACCGGTCCAACTTCCTGGACCAGCTACGCGAGACATTCATGGATCCCCTGGTGACCGATGGCATCAATCAATTATCGTGGAATTCCATCGACGACACGCACGTGGAGCGATTCCTTCTCGAGGAGCATTCTTTCTCCCCTTCTGCAGTAAAGAAAGCTATCAAGACCGTGCAAGCCGCCGTGGGATGAGGCAAGGAGCAGGCACGTGTTTTCCTCTTTATAAATAACCCGCACTACGATGAATCATGGATCGTATCCTCATTAAATGCAAGCAATGCTCTCGCATGCTGGTAGCGAGGCCTGGTACGAAAACTCGCAAGTGTGCAGCATGTGGGTACAGGAATGATTTGGACAATAGCAGGGACACCAGGAGGCTGGATTGGAAGGATTGCATCAAGCAAGTGGATCGAGAAGGAAAGGGAGACGAAGCGCCACGTCCGAGTCACGTGAGCGTCGTGAAGAAACGTATAAGGAATCCAGGGTAGCAAAATCCTTCGGGATTGACCAAATTCAGGCGCTCCATCCATATTCTGTTCACCAAGAAGCCGGCCTGTCCGTCAGTCTTTTCCGTTTAAATGGATCGATTATTCATTCTAGCCAAGTTACGCCAGAATATCACCCGTGAATGTCATGACCATTGAACCAGTGCAAAAACGCGGCTCAGGCGTCCAAGAAATGTCTCAAGATCTCGAGGACCATTACAATGAGCGATTTAGAACAGGAAATGATGATGAAAAACAATTCCCAAGGAGGGTGCTCGTGCATGACCAGCACCCGCTCGCGTTGCAGCTCTCTTTCTGGGATCCCAAGGCAGGACCAGTTGCAGTACTTATCATCGGTAACAAGGAAATCATTCATGCGCTCGAAGATGGCACCTTGGATGAATCGGCTAGAATGCTCGATTTCATGGAAGTAAACGGGCCAATAAAGACCATCATTGCTGGTAAACCAAGCATGTGCCAAACCCATGCGTGTTTTGCCGTTCCATGGGAGCAGATCAGGGGGGGACGTGGCGTGTTTCTCGTCAGTACGTATCACCCTAACGGTACGACCGTGCCAGCAGGTGAACTCTCGGAAATCCTTGATGGAATCACCCGATTATTCAATGAAACGCGGGATCCTTTTTTTCTCGATAGATTATACGATCAGTCCATGCCTTTCACCCTAAACTTGGATCGATGGATATCGTTCCTTACCGAGGTTCGAGCCTCAATCATCCGCTTGATCGATACCTCAGTTGAATGCACCCACACCGGAAACATCGCAAGAGCCATGAAACCCAAAATTGACGCGCTATTGGGGGAATACAAGAAAATGGCTGGTGGTACCAGGAACGATATCCCAACCCCAGTAGATCACATCTCACGTCAATCCCAAGGAAAGTCTCAAGATGAACGATCCATGGTGAAAGGGAAAGGTGACGGTGAGAATTTCATCCAGAAACTCTGGGAGAAGGTCCGGCGAAATGAATCCAAGAAACGGGACACCCCGAGATTGCAAGGAAGCAAGAGCAGGACGGGATCCAAGAAAACGGGGGCGACAATGGAAGAAGTCAATCCTGAGATGATGGCAGTGAAGGAGAAGGATTGTTCAAAGGTTACAATCCACGAGCTTCCAAGTAATGCCACCGCAGTTCCTGCGTATTCCCCCTTCCTAGAACCGGATGGACATAATGAAAGGAAGCTAGATCCAGTAATACCTCCAAGGAGCAACCCCATGCCAGGCTGGGTCAAGACACAGGCACTGGCATTGAAAGAACGCGGGTACACGATCGATTTCAATGAAAAACAACACGGGTGCCTTGCCATGAAACTTTTATCCACTGGAACCGGAAAACCTGGTCTTATTTCCCTCCTATTCACGTTCCGAACGGATCAATGCTTGAATGGACAGTTGAAGGTAATCGAAGGAATGCTTCTCGCAGCGGGAAAACCTGCCATTCCAGGAATTCACACTCCACTTAAGGAAACGTTATTCAAGAATATCCTGCCAGGTGTGGAAAACATCTCCCTCCATGGAACCCGGGTTGGCAGGATTTATGAGGGAAATTTACTCAAGGCAATCCTGATTCCCCTGGTCTTCTGCAAGAAGCCAGTGGTGGTTGACGGGGAACAACGGCTCTTCTTCTGGAATCCACCAGTGGTTAATGAACAGGGTAAATTCAAGCAGAGGGGATTTTACCTGATCCACGAGGGATCATTCAAGTTCTTCGAAACCTTCATGATGAAGGTGATGGGAGCCGCTGGGGAGTCATTACTTTCCATGGAACGTGAATTCTATCATGAGGTTAACAAGCGGGCTGCAAGGAATGAGAGAATATCGAAATACCTTAGTGGTAGCCTGCTTGCCCTAGGAATCCTGACCATCCTCGCATTACTCAGGGTTCTACCCGTGCATGCGACCTATCTTCTCTTTGAATACTTTTACATCCTTGCTGGTGCGCAGGTGGGATTAATCCCCGCGATATTATTCCTCGCCAGCCATTCCAAGAAGGAGGTGATTCGGGCCTTTAACATCCATGCCAGCAAGGTGGTACCTGAACTGCCCATGCATCATTCCTTGGATTACGACACTTTGCTTTCCATCGTAAAGGTTCTTGGCAACAGCGAGTTGCCATACTTTCTTGAGACGTACTGCCAAGAAGAGGAACGAGAAGGGTTACAAGAGGCAGCAGCATATTTCAACCCAAATGCAGGAAGGTATTCCGCATTGAACCGGATCCTGAACGCCCCTGAAGTTGGTGTGGATGAAATGCAGGATAATCCTGAGGGGTCAAGTGAACCACCAGGCATGCATCAAGGAACAAGCTTTGAAGATTATGATGATTTTGTCGATAATTCCATTATGGAATTCACCCCCTCGACTCCAACAGAGAACATCAAGCACGAGGAGAACGAATGATCGCCAGATAGTACAAGCAAGAACGCAAAAGGCAAGTAAGCCAAGAAGAAACAAGGAAGCGAAACAACCATGAATCAGGCAGCAACTGGAGTAAAACAGGAACCAGCCATCAAGATAGACGAGAGCACGTCATACACGATCAACGCGGGAAGGTGCG
This sequence comes from Candidatus Bathyarchaeota archaeon, assembly GCA_014729935.1. Classification (GTDB taxonomy): domain Archaea; phylum Asgardarchaeota; class Lokiarchaeia; order Sigyniarchaeales; family Sigyniarchaeaceae; genus WJJB01. The sequence continues at coordinate 4,786 of WJJB01000389.1, forward strand.
ATTACTGCGGCAATTTCAAGACGTGGGATTTCAGGGTACAAAACCCCAAATCGGGCAAGATGATGCCAGGTCACGTGACCGAAAAGGGATTCAAAATCAACAACGGTGATTGCCCGTTCTTTTCCTCCATCAGGAATAAAAGAGGAAATGAAGAGAACAAAACCGATAAAGGTCACCAGTCGAAGGAAATTAAGTCGGGAAGGAACAGGGCAACATTCGTCAATTTCGGGCAGCTGAGTTGTGGGCAGGTTGATGGGCGGACCTTGATCCAAGTCCACTCTGCCGATCCAGTTACCATCACGCTGGGTCGCCAAGAAGTCCTGAGATTTTGCAGGGAACTGATGAGCACACTGGTGGACTGATGTAATTGTTTATCCGTTCCTCCATCTTTCTTTTTTTACCTGCTCTCTTGCTTCTAGTTTTTTTTTCTGCTTGCTTTTTTCAGGCTTACTATTTCATGTTTTTAAACACGGCCTAAAATAATTGAAAGAGTGAACATGGGTTGGTGGAATTTGAACGAACATGCTCTATGTTGATCTATCACGTATTAAGCTAAAGGACATCGCTTCCCGACTGAACACGTGTAAAAGCGTGACTTCATGATGGAAAGAAGGAAAAAGAAGGATTTTAGCCTGATGGCGGGTAAACCTAACAAGTGATCTCGTACACGAAGAACCCTTTCACGATCCGCACGAGGCCATGCTTCACGCTTCGAAGGATACGCGTGGTTCCCGCCCAGGCAGAGACATGCTCGAAATACGAGGGATTGAAAAATTCCAAGTTATTCGCGGTGTACTCGAAGCAATTCATGGATAATCCCAGCCCCCTGTATTTCTTCGAGACCATGAAGATATCTCCCACCAAGTGGGTCAACGGTTCCTCCTTGATAATCTGGAACCAATCTGGTTGCTCGATCACGCCGGCAATCAACTCACCATTCTTCATGAAGAAAGTAAGCAGGCGCTCCCCGTGGGGAATGCTGGCGAATTGGAGTGCAGTTGCCGTGAGAATTTGAGGGGTTGTCCTGCAAAAATCGGGCCGGTACTCGAGTGATTCATTCATCATCCGAGCAACCATCTCTGGAAAGTTACTTGGATTTTCAAAATTTGGGTGCACGATTTCGAAGTTCCGGTACAAGGGATTGCCCATGGTGGAAAGTCGTTGCACGTGTTCTCTTGTTTTATCGGGATCTTGGGAGAAATTGTAATACACGTCCCTTCCCGAAAAAAAACCCCTACTTGATAATTCCTTGAACATACCGGCATGGTCGAGAGAATTTGAAGAGGATCCTGCTACTGCAGGCAGATCGAACCCCCATGCTTGGACACCATAACCGAACAAACTCCGTGGGGGATTCACGGGACCCCTGAGCGCAACCATTCCGCTTTTTCGAACAATATCAACGGCAACTCGCAATAAGTTCTCAAGCACGGAAACATCCTCGACCGTGACAAGTCCGAAACACGCTACATTCTCTCTTCTCC
>WJJB01000390.1 GCA_014729935.1 Candidatus Bathyarchaeota archaeon
AGATTTCAAGGAAACCGTGGTTCTCTCCGTTCCCGTCGATGCATTGACTGACATCAGGTGGGGAAATCTCCGGTTCCATTTCAATCCTTCGCATCGAGCACATCAAATTCCCCCGTTACTGTTTAGGCAGTGGTAGTTCAAAGGAAGCTAATGAGAAGCACGTGGCCGAGGCCACATCTGGCGCTTTTCAAGCTATCCTTGATCTGATCCCATTCTTGCTATCACCAAATGTTCCTTGCCCCCGAATCTCAGGAACGGTTCAAAGGCCATGCAGAAAAGATCAAGAAATTTGAAAAATCTCCGCAACATTGGTATCTTGAATTGGAGTCCGTTGAAAAACCTCGTGATTGGATTATTAAATGTTGTCGAGTAAATTATGTGCAGATCACAGTTTTCAAGTAATTCCCGGACTCGATTTAGAGAGTAGCCCAACCTTACATGCCCCCAACCCAAGTTAATTGTTCGTGTAGTGGATTTATCAAGGAGAGGGAATGGAATACCGCCTTCGAAGGGCGTGGTGATGATGAGCAACCCATGGCGCTTAAGCATGCGTGCACTTTCATGGATGATGGCCTCATCTTCCTTGACGTGTTCTAGAAGGTCCATGCAGAAGACCACATCGATGGTATCATCATCAATCCCCGGGATATCTGTAGCCGATGCATTGATCACCTGAAATCCCCTTGATTGAGCCACTTCCAACCCTGAAGAATCAAGATCGACTATGGTAACCTGAATCGATGGAATTATCTGCTTTAAAAAATGCGGAATGGTGCCATCAAAGCCACCCAGATCCACGATATTCGAATTATCCTTTATATTTGCAAGGAGGGTAGCCTTGAGGACCACCCATCGCAGTAAAATCCCCGGGCGAGTCCTGTATTTCAAGTAATTCCATGCCACTGAATAAAGATTCATCACAATTTACTTACTCGGTAAAGGATAAAATGCTTATCTTTCAAGACGGTTGAACTTAAAAAACGGTTATGGAAAATTCTCCAACCAAGAAGGGAAAGGATCAAAAAATCCTAAAATGCAAATCATTATTCTAATTCATGACCTGTTTAGGAATCAGGAAAGGAATCGCAGCAACGATCCTAGTCACTCAAGTGAACTAACCCCAGCCTGAACTGAAGGGCGGGGACTTCTTTTATAGGTTAAACCCTTCCAGGAATATCACTGAACATGGGATAAAAATGAACTATAAATCAATAATCCTTGTCACGCTTCAGGATCAGGAGAAGTGGAATCATGGAGAAAGATATGCCTGCTTGTCAGGTAAAAGTTGTTTGCCAGTGAAAAGTTGTTTATTTGCCAACAAAAAGTTGTCCTAACACTTTTTTACAGAAACATGTCCCTTAACTCGGCCAAGTTTTTAACGGTATTCTCCCACCTGTTCTCCTTGCCCATGTGAGTTTCGACACTCCAGAAGGAATCATATCCGTCATCAATGAAGCGCTTGATGATCCCTTTCCAGCCCACTTCACCTTGGCCGATGATGCACCACTTGGTTTGCCACGGATCCCGGCTCGTGATAATTGCATCTTTAACATGCACGTATCCAACGTAATCTTTGAGACGCTCGTGTATCTCATCGGTGTACAACTCTTGTGCTGCCAGCAAGTTCCCGGGATCGAGCAGGAGCTTGCAATGATCCGAGTGCAGCGTTTTAAACGCCTGTTCGATGGAATCAACACCGGATACCGTGCACCCGTGCTCGTTCTCGATGATGATGGTTTTATCTCTCGCTTTTGCCTTCTCCACGATTGCCTGCATGGCTTCCAACCAATCGGGCCACATCTCTTCCTCGAAAATCGCCATCCTGTGGAATCCAAAGGCACGTATGAATGGCGCGCCAAGTGCATCCGCGATCCTCACGCAATTATCTGCCATGCGTAATTGGTACTCGATGATTGGAGATCCATCCTCCATGGTTTCCTGGTATTCTGGCTCGTTGCTTGGTCCAGGCCATGTTGTCTTCATTAATCCACCGGATATACTCGAAACCTTCAAACCTGTATCATTCAAGATATCCTTGAGCTCTCCAATGTCCACCTCGTCCAAGTGGAACACGTTTTTTATCCACACGCTACGCAATTCCACGTATTCAAAATCACTCGATGAAAGGTATGTTGCGATTTTTTCAAAGTCCGGCTCGCCAAACTCATCCGTTATGACTGATATCATTTGATCCATGCTTGTGTCAACTCTGCACCTTCTGATGCATTCCCGCGGGTGCACGGCAGGTATTTCAAATCCATGGAATAAATTAAAGAACCATCTACATTTATGTACCCGTGGTCCAGTCCACCTACAAGAATCGATTTTTTGGGTAATTCCAGTGGAACAAAATTCTCCCCTCGCTCTTCTTGAATCACTGCCCATGCATCCAATGGTTGCCGTGATCCTGTGCCAAGATGGCATGATGGTTCATGCAAACCAGCCTGCCATTGACATGGGGGGGTACTCCTTGAATGAACTGAAGGGAATGGGAAAGCAGAAGGGCATCAAGATCATCCATCCCGAAGATAGGGATACCTTCACGGCTTGGCTGAACGAACTCCACGGGAGAAGTGGTAAATTCGCGAGAAAAAACCATCAAGTGCACGATTGCAGGATCATCACCAAGGAAGGAAGAATGAAATGGATGTCGATCTCGGCAAGGAAGCTCACGCTTGATGGAAAAAGGGCAATTCTCGTGAATGCCGTGGATATCTCGGAAATGAAGAAACTTGATGCTGGATTGGTGGAAAAGCAGCAAATCCTTGATATCATCATGGAACAAGATCTCGTCGGCATCTCGATCTTGCAGGACAATCAATTCAAGTTCATGAACAAGTACTCGGGAGAACTGAGTGGATTCCCAGTTGAAGAGATAAAGGAATGGTCGCCAGACCAGATATACAAGAAAATCCACCCAGATGATTTGCCCATCATTCTAAAAAACGCGAAACGTCCCCACGATCCAAAAACGGGATATACAAGCAGGTTTAACTACCGGATCATTACAAAACCAGGGAAGATTACATGGTTGCAGCATTATGGCAAAGCAATAACCTACAATGGCCGCCCTGGCGTGTTGCTATTGAACGTGGATATCACCGAGAAGGAAAACGCCCTTCGAGATCTAGAAAGTTCTGAAAAGAAATTCAGGTTAATTGCTGAAAACGCTGTTTCTGGGATCATCATCACGCAAAATAAGAAAATAATCTTCATCAACAATCAATGTGCCACCATATTCGGGTATACCATTGATGAAATGGCCAATTGGACCCGGGAACACCTGCGGATGAAAATCCATCCTGATGATCGACGGAAGGATATTCTTACATGTCCAAAAGATTGCAAAGTGCCATGCGAGCACGTGCATTCCGCTTTCAGGATCATCGCCAAGGATGGCAAAATAAAGAAACTTGATGGTTTCACCACTTGCATTCCAATCAAGGGAGACCATACCGAGCTGACCTTGTTTATCGATAATACCCGTTTGAAAAACGCGTTGGACAAGGTGAAGCAATCGGAAAGCAAGTATCGTCATATCATTGAATCCTCACCCGCTGCCATCATCCTGATGAACACCAAGGGAAGGATACTTGATTGTAATAAAGCCACTTCCAATATTTTCAATCTGCCAAAGGAGGAGATCATTGATAAGAAGTTCAAGGAATTTCACCAGGATCTCAAGATGAATCGTGGTGAAATCACCAAGTTATTCAATGATATCATGTCTGGTGCAGAATCAGCACCCGTGGAGATTGAAATCACCGAGGGGGATCATGATTCAAAATGGGTGAGCGTGAATTTCAGGAGGATCCAGATCAATAGCCACGAGATGGTCCAGATGATCATTCACGACATCACTAGCCAGAAAATGCTTGAGATGGTTCTAGAGGAAGAGATCATTAAATTGCGAGATTTAGATAGATTGCGTCGAAACCTCATTTCCAATGCGGCTCATGAGCTGAAAACTCCCTTGGTATCGATTTATAGTGCCACGGACTTCTTGCTGAAATCCCTGCAACACGAGATCGGTGATAGCGCGAAAAATATCATCGAAATCATCTACAAGGGAGGGCGACGAATGAAGAGCTTGGTCGACGAGATCTTGGAGGCATCAAGGATAGAGGCTGGGCAATTACACCTGAACAAGACCAGCATGGACATGGTGGATCTGGTCAAGCAAAGCATTAATTACCTAGAATATACCATCACGGAGAAAAATCATGAAATCATCAAGCACATGCCAGCAAAACTTCACGTGATTGCCGACAAGGTGAGAATGGAGCAGGTGATAACGAACTTGGTTTCGAACGCCATCAATAACACGCCTGAAGGAGGTAAGATAACCATCGAGCTCAATCGCGTGGCGAATAGCGTTGTTTTCTCAATCACCGACACGGGAGTCGGGATCACTGATGATGAATTGCCACAGCTATTCACGCAATTTGGCACGATAGAAAGGGATGAATGGGAAGGAACCAATCCCGAGCTTGGTGGAACTGGACTTGGGCTGTTCATCTCAAAAAATATCATCGAAATTCACGGTGGCTTGATTTGGGCTGAATCCGAGGGAAGGAACAAGGGTGCAACATTCAAGTTCACCATACCCGTGAATCGCGATATCTCCTGAAAGGTTGAAATACTCACGAATCACAGCTTCTAATAAGATCATGGGATCCAAGTCAAGGAAGCGTGATGGACGGAAAAAGAAAGGAGGAACATGGGGAAAGCAGCTAGGGGGAATATACAGGCTAGTGTACCTTGTTCACAGGTTTAGATTATATCGATTATTCAAGCACGTGCCAGACGCGGCGATCGGTCGATTCGCCGTGCTATTCAGGAAGGCTTTTTTTGGAAAAGCCGAGAAAATGCGCCGTCGCATAAAGAATAGCCTGTTCGGTCTCACCGGGAAACAATATCCACCGGCATTCACCAAGGAATTCGCCAGCACCGTTCTCAATTCCATGTCACACTTGTTACTGGACCTAATGCTCAAGGTACCAAACTACATGCCACGCGACCTTCCCCGATTGATGACTTTTGAAGGACTGGATATTTTAGATGATGCCTTGAAACAGGGAAAGGGAATTCTCATGCCATCCGTGCATGTGGGCCAATTCTTCCATTGCGTGGGTGGCTTGTTATTTCACAAGAATGGATACAAGGTTGCAGCAGTGGGTAACTTGAAGAATCGGGATTTGTTTGAGATCGTGGTTGGTTTTCCCCAATATGCGAGGCTCAAGGTGGTTGGCAAGGACAAGTACAAGACCCTGAAAGATGAGCTCATTGAATGCCTTTCACAGAATTATATCGTTTTCCTGATGCACGACATTGCCAAGCGAAATAACTTGAAAACGCAATTCATCCCCGGCAACAGGGAAATCCTGGCACCCACGCCCCAAGGTATAGTCGCACTGCACGGGGAAACGGGAGCTCCTATCATACCGATCGTGTCAATACCAACGGGAATCTTCACCAGATCGAAGTTGAAAATCTTGGATCCAAGCCCTATATTGGACATCATGAACGATCCATCGATTCCTGCAGGCAAGGAATTCCATGGAAGGATAAGCACTGCAATAAACTCCCTCCTCTTTCCCTACACCCTCTCCTACATGGCCTACTGGGAGGAAATTATGACCTTCGGTTCCCGCGTGCTCGATGGAAAGATTACACTCCCGAAAAATAGCACCTTTCAAGAAATCATCGAGATCATAGAGAAAGAACTACAAGGATTGATCGAGAATAGTTATGAGCTTGAACGAAAGGATCAATTTATCATTAATTTCATCAGGAGCACCATGGATGAGCTTCGGCAAGTGCACGCTCAAGAAAGTAAAGAACATGATCAAGACGTGAGATTACACAGAAAATCAAGCATACTAATCGGCGGATTGACCACTCGAGAGCAACTTGAAAAAATTTTCGGCGTGATTACCAAGATATTGAAAGAAGCACGGTACCACGACACTGCGATGTGTTGCAGGAATCAAGCCTCATCCATCAAGTTTTTTTTCCAAGAGGCACGAAAGGTACCAACCAAGGAGATTAAGAATGCCAACCAAGATGGTCCAACCGGATCTTGAATTACTTCCCGAGGGGGATGAATCGGGAATGCAAGTTGCCGTGCTGGATGAGCCGTATAAGATACGATTAGCACGAGCAAGAATACCTGCACCCGAAGAAGACGAGGTGCTCGTGAAGATAAAATATGTCGGAATATGCGGGAGTGACGTTGAAACCTACCGGGGGACCCGCGCGCCTGAATTCGTATCATTTCCGGCAAGACTGGGACACGAGGTGGCAGGGATTATTGAACAAGTGGGTGAAAAGGTTATCGGATTACGTGCGGGCGATAAAGTATGCCTGCGGTATGTCTGGGGTGCATTTTCAGAATACCTTACCTGCAAGCCATTCAATGTCAAGCGGCTGCCAGGGACCTTCCCGCTCCTAGAAATATCCTTGATTGAAATCCTGCCTGGTGTGATCAATGCTCTCGAGTTGGCGCACATTGATCCAGGTAAGAACGTGCTCATCATGGGACAAGGGGTGTCGGGATTGGTACTCACGCAAGTCGCGAAACTTTACTCGCCGAAAAATCTGGTCGTGACGGATCTATTCGATACCAAGCTCAATTTGGCAAGAAAGTATGGTGCAACCCATGCCTTCAAGCTGCCTGCTTCCGATTCATCCACTATGGAAATTTTGGGAAATGAATTCCCTGATGGATTCGACGTGGTTATTCCTTGCTTGCTCGAAGGGGACGGGATGGTTGATGCTATTGATTGCGTGGCACAAAATGGCAAGATCATCTTGTATGGTTGCATAGGCATCTGCAACAAGCCATTTGACTTCTTCAAGGTGCATCGAAAGCGTGCTGAGATCATTAGCACCGAACCGAGAAGAGATATCGACATGAGACGTTACTTCGAAGAAGGCGTGCAAATGGTGCTTGATGGATTGGTGAACACATCAGAAATGATCACGCATGTGCTTGGGTTATCAGAAATCAAAAAAGCGTTCAAGCTCAGGGAAAAACACCAGGCAGAAGTTATCCACGTGATCCTTGATTGTGAAAAGTGAGGGAAGGACCATGAATCGTGCGGTAGATGTGGCAATTATTGGTGGCGGGCCGGGTGGAATGCAAGCAGCCATCGAGCTCGGTACTAAAGGTATTGATGCCATCTTGGTGGACCGGCAAGTTGGCAAGCCTGATGCCCCCGACGGGATCGTGACAATTCCCCGCAGGTGCGAGATGTTCGGTCAAGGACCTTGCGGACATCCAGAAGGATCGGGGGAATGGAGCGATGCTGCAGAGGGTCCATTACACGACATTCTCTTGGCGGGAAGAAAAAACCTCGGGATATGGCATAGCGATGAAAATCTCGGCTACAACTTCAGGAGGGAAGCATTCTGGTCCCAGATGCTTCAATCTGTCAAGGATTTGGGAATTGAAACCGTGGATACCACCATCACGGCTGCTCGAAAGCAAGAAAATGGTGTCATTCTCGAATCAGCCGGTGGAGAAATCAACGCAAAATTGGTAATCTACGCGGGTGGCGTCCGGGGTGATGATCGCCTCCCCGGGGAACTGGGCATTGGGCAGCCACCAGTGGTCCATGGGATCTTCACCAATTATGAATTCGACGGGATATGGAACAGCCCGGAATTGAACGTGCTTTTCAATCTCGATTTGGTACCAACTGGTTATTTCTGGTGTGCGTATGCAAGGAAATCCAAGATGGTATCGATTGGCATCCTGAACGAATCCTCCCAGGTAGATCCCTCCACCCTTCGCAAGTTCACGAACGCGGGAATCATCCCCGAGCTAAAGGAAGCTCCCGCGACTTTCCAGCTCGAATCGGGGACACTGGGTGCGGTTTCTCACGTCAAATCATCTGGTTGGCCCGTCAAGCTCACGTCCGATCGTGTCATCAACGTGGGTGAATCTAGCGGCATGATCGCTTCCTATATTTATGAGGGAATATTTTCCGCGCGATATGAAGGAATGACTGCAGCCCGGGTCATGTCTAGAATCCTCGAAGAAGGAAATGATGCGGATCCAACAGCAACGCGCTCTTACGAGGAACTGGTGGATAAACTAAATGATTACGTCCTTCATATATCCAGGCAGCAGCATCATGCCATGTATCATTGCGGATCGAACTCGCGGATTACCATTGAATCATATTTGAAGGGACTCAAGGCAGAAAACAAGCACATCATCAATGCACTACGCGAGCAATACCTTCGATTTTCCAATTATTCAAGATTCGAGTTGGGATTATTCAAGGCTATCATATCTAACGTGCCATTCTTGAACAAGCTCTCGGTTACCGGTTCCCTGATTTCCGCGCGAATGAAAAAATAAAGCCATCTTTCAAGGTGAATATACATGCTGGACGGTATCTATATTATACGGGACAACGGTATCTGCATTGCATCAACCGATAATGGAACCGTGACGGAGAAAGATCCGCATCTTATCTCTCCTTTACTCGATGCTTTCGTATCATTCACAGATGTGAATTTCAACGGCACGTTGAAAGCGATCGTCATTGAAGATAATGATGGCAATGACAAGCGTATCTATTTCAAGCAAGTTCGCATTTTCAACCATGAAATCAAAATTGTTGCCGTTTTCACGTCCAAGCAAGAAAGATCCTGGGACGATTTCAAGGATATCAATGCCAAGCTCATCGAGTTTACTTGGCTCGTGAAGCAAAAACGATGGTACAAGTATTTCAACAGCAATAATATCCCAGATCGCGTATCACTTGATATTGAGCAAAGCGTGGCGGATCTTTTTAATATCCAAGGATGATACTTACCTTACCATCAATCCGAATTATGGATTCCAAATCAAAAATCTTAAAATGTTCCATGAGAAAGATTGTGTATCATGCGCACTAGAAACTACTTCAGGGCACGAATTCTACTTTTACTTTTAATTAGCACCTTTTTTCTTGGGGTGATTCCCTTGAAAGTTAGAGCAACTATAACGGGAGATTCCTATCCTGCGAGTGGTAATTGGATTATCGACGATGACACGGTGGTCGAAAATGAGATTATCGTGTGGAACTATAGCATCTTGATTCAAGGAGATGCAGACGTGACCTTCAAGAATACCACGATTTACTTCAATAGCACGGATGAGGCGGGAAGACGATGTAGGCTCCAATCGACCACCAATGGTACCGTTACCATCAATAATTGCACTATCACGGCATTGAACCACGATGATTTGGATTATTATCCCTATACCATTGATATTGGATCGAACACGTCTTTCTTCACCTTGAACGATTCCATCGTTGAATATTGCGGTGTGAGCTGGGATGCCAACTTTCTCGTGAAATCGAAGGCAGCTATCGTGGGAACTAGCTTCAGGAATAATTACCATGCTTTATTCTTGTCTGGAATGCCAGGACCTGATGATGAGAGATACGCGCAGGTCGAGAATAATACTTTCTTTAACCAGACGGATTATGATATTAGAACCGCGGGATTCCACAATTTGTCCTTGAGCTCGAACATGTTCCTTGGGACGAACCTTGGATTGGGTGCGGGTTTCTTCATCGAAGAGTGTAAAAATTTAACCATGTCTAGTAATCAATTGCATGCTTCCACCACTTATTGGTCTCTTTCCATGATTACGGATTCCAATAGCGTTGACGTGATTAACAATACGATAAACCTCTTGGATGGTCGATTTGACTTGGAAAATTGCACCGGGGTTAATGTTTCTGGGAATAGTTTCGAAAATTTGGAATACGGTCTATTCCTTGATACTTGTGATGAAAGCCAGGTGCGGGGTAATGTCTTCCAAGAATGTTATAGCGGGTTATATAATGATGCATCCAATGACACCATTGTTCAGGATAATCAATTTATCAACATGAGCCATTCTGGCATTCAAGTCCGCACGGGATCTCACGATTGTAATCTCACGGGAAATGAAATCGATGGCACCAATGAATACGGAGTTTTTCTTTACCACGCCATTAAGACCACCGTTGAAGATATGTCCATTACCAATACATCACATCAGGGCCTTTTCAACCAATTCAGCAACCAAACATCCATCATGAATTGCTTGGTAACTGAATGCGGTTGGAGTGGTATTGATGTCACGGGGGCCTCGGAAATATCCATTCACGGTTGCAAGCTCAGGGATAATGGTTATTGTGGAGTTTCCCTTCACGATGCTGATAATGTGAATGTTATTAATAATAATATAACAGGTAGTAGCCAAGCAGCAGTGCGCGTGAAGCAAAGTTCCAATGTGAATTTGCTAAATAACAACATCGTTCATAATTACGCTGCTGGCATCGATGTGACCTCTTATAGTTCAGCTATTACCATATCGGGGAATAGGATTAGCTTTAATGAAGGCACGGGGTTGTATATCGAAGCAGAATCGGAAGTCACTTATTCTGAGAATGAAATTCGAAAGAATGGCGAAGGCAATCTTATTGATGAAAACAAATTTGATCGGTGGGAACTCGTTGGATATGTGGTTGCAGCAGCGGCGATCATGGCGATCATTGCTATCGCCATCCTTTTGCGTAAGAAAAGGTGATTTCCTCGCCCATTCTTTTTTTCCCGGTAATTACCTTTTTTGAATTTGCAGGAAAAATGCTATTTCCTACATTATGGAGAACCTGTAATCAAGCATTCTATTATCATATTTTCTAACCATATACTTTATACGTTCCGGGACTCAATATTCATAATTCGATAGATCAGCGAGATTTTCAACTATGAAAATTAAAAAAAAACGCAACCCAAGTAGCAAGATACATTATTACAAGACATATGGAATTGCCATGCTATTTACATCCATGGCATTTTGTGGGATATTCGGCTACATGACCATCATGAACTTCGTGAGACCCATCGTGAGTACATCGAGTTATCATTTTAACGTGCAGTACCGTGCAGGTAATGATACCGCAATGAGCGAGGTGGTTAATAATAGCCTTTTCCCGTTGTTGGAAATGTATGACAGGCATCCCAATTGGAAGGCTAATATCGAATTTCAAGGATTGATGCTAGATTGGATGGAAAAAGTTAATCCTGAGTGCCTTTCTTTACTGAAGAAATTGACTGATAGAGACCAGATCCAACTTATCTGCGTGCAATACTCCAGTGCCTTGGCACTTGCATATCCCTATATCGATTTTTACAAGAGCGTCAATTATACACAGCATGTATTACGTGAGAAGGCTATAGTGAATGAAACAGATGCAGATAGTGTCTCACGTGCCGTGCTTTTACAAGAGGGGCAATTCATGCTTGGCGCGTGCAAGCTGGTAAAGGATTTCACCCACGCAAATGGAACCCCGATATATGATACCTTCATGACCACCAAGGAAAGCTTGTCATATTACAAAGCACCAGTAGATGCACCCTTGTATACTTACGAATTGAATGGACACCAATGCTATATCCTTCCCTACTACCTGACGGCAGTAGAGGCAGGCGTGCTTCACAACATTCTATGGTTTCAAGATGGGGAAAACGTGAATACGGGTTCTGGAGAAACTTGGGAAGAGGGTGGATTGGTCACTTTTAATGGCACCTTCTTCGAGGAAAATCCTGAGCGAATGCGGAATCATGAAAGGCGCTTGATGGACTTGGAAAAGCAAGGAAACATCTTCATGACATTGGATGAATGGATACAATACTTGATAGATAAAGATGCCGCGAAGCCCCTCACCCAATATGTTCCTGAAACCCATTGGGCAGCCTTCAGGTATCGTGGCTCCTTCATTTGGATGGCCGAGTACTCGGGAAGCTCTGCATATGATGATGGGGAGGTCAATGCCAAGAATTACAGGACGCATCAATATCTGCAGGCTACGGAGATCCTTCTCAATTATTCCATGGCACAACCATCGACAAACATCTCTGGAACCCTAGCAGATGATCTCTTAGCCAACATGACCAAAGCATGGATGGATCTCGCCGAGGCACAGGTTACCGATTCCACTGGGCTCTCACCACGTTATTTCGAAGGGGAGACGGCAATCGTGAAAACCAACTGGGCGGTGGAGAATGCAACCATCATCCAAGATACTGTCATCAACCTGACAACGGTCCTGAACGAAACAATTAACAACTTGCAACCTATCCAGATCAATCCATCAAGCTATGATCCATGGAAGAACTGGTCGGTGCAACCTTGGGACGAAATAGTCATGACGAATGCGTCCGAATTCATAAAGGCAGTTGATCTTGGAGCTGCGAATCCCTTGGATATCACCCATTCACCCTTTCCGGTAAACAATTACACGGCAGAATACCGCTTGAAGCGATTGGAAGACATGCACGATCCATTACTAGATGACCTGGAATTTTTCGACGTGAGTTTCAAGTTCAACCCCGTTCTTGAGTCTCATGATCTTTCAAAAAGCCGGTACTGGTCATTCAGCAACCCAAGCGATGGAGATGTAAGCTTCGAAGTATCTGGTGCACGTGGGATGAAAAAAGGATTCTTGAATGATTCTGATGCGAGTGCTGGTGGAATGGCAAGATTCGAATTCACCTATCCATCACCATATCACGTGAAGGGTAATTTCACGGTGGGATGGAAGATGAATGTCTCATCTGGTGATGGATTCAACGCGAGCATACTCAACAAGATTGACGGAAATACATATAGGAATATCATACAATTACATTTTGGGAGTGCTGGTTCACTGAGTGTTAACGAGAACGGGAGTTGGACTTCCCTCGGGCCCGCGCTCTGGACTTCGGGTTCCGAGATACCAGTGAGCATCCACGCCGTGAATGATACTCACTCATGGTTCAAGGTGGGAGGCCTGATCATCGATAATGGTGGAAGTTATTTCGAGAATCAGAACACCTTCGCGAATAACCAGCAATTCTTCGAGCTTAGCACGGGAACGGGTGACACGCCTCAAGTGTATATTGATGATCTTAACGCATCTTGGCGTTGGGACGTAACGAGTAACGTGGAAGATGATTTCGAGTACCTTATCATTGGAGATGAAAACCCTTGGGCTCATGTGACCTTTTCTGGGGATTTCCAAACCATTGAATATTCCATGACGTTATGGGAAAAACAAACCATTTCTTTGGATAGATCCGATTACTATCCAGACACTTACAACAAATACGGCGATTGGGAAGAACGGACAAAGATTGATAACTTCGACCTTTACATCCCTTTGTCAAACGGACTCGTGTATCTCGATAATACCAACACGGCGGTGATCAAGAACTGTTCAGGAGCTCACGTGTGCGTGAAATGGAATCCAAGTGAACTCCGATTTATGCAAACACGAACCTTCAACCGGTTGAATACCACGTGGCAATTTTTCATCCTTGAGAATGTCACGAGGCAGGAAGCTATATCATTTGCTAACTTGGTTAACACCAACGCGGCAGTTAACATCACGAGGTGAAACAAGACCATGACACGAGAGATAACAGCCACTGAAACAGAAATTGAAAAAGGTCGGAAGAAAGGTTTACAGATGGGGTTGTATAGCAATGCAGCCATGTATGCCGCCATGGGACTCTTCATTATCCTTGCCAGCAGGTTATTCTCGACCTTGCCAATTAACACACCAGGCGTGTACGACGTGATTGGTAACATGGACCACGTTTATGGCATCAGGTACATTTCTTCTTCCGTATTATTCCTGCTCGCTGCAGGATTTGGCATCTCCGCGTTCTTCTACATCCATGATTCCCCGAAACGATACACCAAGTGGTTAGGGCGGATCGTGGGTATATTGAAGCAACCATATATCCCAATCGCGATCATCGCCATTGCGGGGATTTGGGCTGCGCAAGGATTTTCATCGGATGGAAAGCTCGCCACCTTTTTCGCAAAATGGCATGGCTTGGATGTCACAGATCCCGTCGACAGGAAGCATTATGAATTCATCATCAGCAATCTCCCCATCATGGAACTCATGTTCATCGGTATAACGATGCTCATCGTGAGCCCGTTCTCGTATTATTCAAGCGCCGTGTTGCTTCAAGACACGGGGCTTCGCATGAAAAGACGTGAATCGAGAAGAGAACCGATGGATTTCGAGCGGAAGACAAGACGGTACGCTACCCGGGGCTTATTCATTGGTGGGATCATCTACATGTTCATTGGTGTCGTGATCTTTGGAATAGGATACGTAATGGGCGTGGGAATCAATATTGGATTTGGCTTGTTTGCTATGGAAAACTACCGGATGATCATGCTGGTTTATCCATGGTTTCCATGGAGTTTCGGGATCTTCTGCATGATAACGAGCATGCTCTACTATCGCAAGCCAATGAATGAAATAGCCAGAATCTGTAGCTGGATCACTTTTTTCATCCAAATGATCATTCCCATATTTGGCTGGTTTTTCGGCACCATCCTTTACCGGGATTTGCGGTTTTCTGCAATGAGAATCACGACCAAGGATCCCGCCTTGAAATCACGGGAGAAGAAACGGGTCATC
>WJJB01000391.1 GCA_014729935.1 Candidatus Bathyarchaeota archaeon
CTCCTGAGATCTTGGTTGAAGGTGCCGAGGATGCTAATCGATTTGAGACTCCCTGCATCATCACGTTCACTGTAGATCTTCCCTCCTTCCCGCTCAAATGAACTTAAAACCGTGTCTTGAAACGCTTCCTTGAAGTATGGATTTCTTGGGTCAATAGACACCGATTCGCTAAAGGTAATGAAGATATTGCCTTCCATGAAGGTAACGGTTGCGAGCAAGATGTTAAAATCATCGGTGATGTTCACGGTGGAACCTCGCTGCACACTAAGAGGCTCAGGGGAATCAAGGGTGGAGGCATGTTTCACGTCCTCCGGATTGAAATCCTCTGCAAGTAGTGCAGAAGCTGGTTGGAAGCTGGATTCGGAAAGAACCTCGTCCAAGAAATGAATCCAACCTCGCCTTTGCTCTACATGTTTCTTTATTTCTTCAATCTTGTTGATATCTGCACGAACTTCTTGCTCTAACTTGAGCTTGAGTTGCAATAAACTCGTGATTTTTTTTTCCTGGCGCTCCATGATTATTCACGGGTGAAAACCACATTTTTGATAATGCTCACGTGATTGAACTCTCATCTGGATGATGATATCTTAGCGAAATCATCCTACCGGTGAGTGCTTGGGTTTAGGTCACGTGCTGGCAAAACCTAGTTAAAGCCTTGCCGCATTGTTTATTTATAGACATGGTCCCCGTAATTAATGAAACATTGCATGGACCTACCCTCCAATAAATAACGTGGATGAACGCAATCATGAATTATACCCCTGACACGAAACAACTTGTGACAAGTGCCGAAGATCTGCTAGCCTCAAACGAGTTAGATGGTGCCATCTTGAATTACAAGAAAGCAGCTAACCAGTTGATGGAAAAGGGTTCATATATCGAGGTTTTTCTGATTTACAAGCAAATTATCGATATATTGAAAAAGCAAGCCAAGTTCGGGGAAGCCATAACAACCATTCTTGGAGTTGCAAAGAAACTCGTTGACCTGAACATTCAAGAGGAGGCTGCCAAGTTTTACAAGTTTGCAGGGAACGTGAGCTATGAAGTTCAAGATTACCTGAATGCAAGTGAATATTACGAGAAAGCTTCAGATTTATTCCTTGAAGTAAGCAAGCGGGATGATAATCCCGACATGCGAAAATTATCGGGCATTCTTCTCATTAAATCCAGTGAATCCCTCTCCCGGGTTCATAACAAGAAGGAGAAGTCAGAAACGCTCATATTGCGTGGTATCTATCTTTATAGCGGGTTGAAGTCCAAGATACCTGAACTTGAATCGAAATTGACCGAACATCTCAAGTCAAACAAGTTTGAAACTTCATTGAAGATAGCAGGGGAACTAACGCAAATCATGGATGAAGTCATCAGCGACCTCAAGGTGGTGGATGATTTTCCAGTGGAGCACCTGCAGGACATGGTGCGAGTTAGATTGGAGCATTATTCATCTGAATACACCTTCTTGGCATACCTGGTAAACCGGCAGCTTCCTCTCGGAACGGATAATCCTAAATACGGGAAGAAAGCAAATCAAAAGCTCGAACGTATCATCGAACGGTTGAAAGGATTGATGGCCTTGGATCATGACAAGGAAGATGTTGACAGGTATTGCTTCGATGGCATGTTGCTTGCCATATATAATGACTTGGAAGATAATTCCAAAAACGATGCACTGGTTCAATCATTTACCGAGAGCTTTCAGGTCGACTTGATCAGGCAGGTAGAGGAAAACCAATATTTCAAGGCAATGGTTCGCATCCAGAAGTACGGGTTGGAACTAGCTAAACAAGCAATCAGGGAATTATCCTTGGGAAAGTTTTCTAGGATCAAGTCATTGTTCATGAAACTGCTCTTCGCATGACCCGGTAACTGGGCTTAGATCATGATAGCAATGGTGTTACCAAGGGCTACTTGGTTGTCACAAGGCATCTAGCACTCCCTTGATGAGGAGAGCCTTTCCAATACCTTGGTCATTCTTTCCATTGCACCATTGCTTGCCTTTTCTTGCCTTTCGGGTTTCTGCACGTTTTTCTTCACGGTAGGAAGCAATTTCTTCGCACGCTCCATGCCACGTTCCAAATTTTCAAGAAATTCACGCCGATCTTCTCCAGCCGCAAGGATCAGGGGCAAGGTGGTAATATCACCTGGCTCCAAGTCACCAACATCCCATTCCAATCCTAGATACAGATCATCAGGTCCCTGCAACACGTGATCATCCAATGATGGATTGCTCTCGCTAATCTCCAATTCGTATGGGTGGCCTGCAGAATGATGGGAGACTTCCAACACCGGCAGGCTCGAAAAACCTATGGAGTGACCATCATCATTGTACTGCACGATATATTGACGGTCATTGTCATAATGTGCGTGATCACTGTCATACCCGCTTAAACCTCCCACATCAAAATCGTACAAGATGTAAAAGGTGACGTGCTCCAAGTTCACACTCGTTAAATTCCTGATAGTGTAGAAAAAGATACTATTGAGGTGTTCCCTGGAAAAATACACGTCCGCGTAGAACCGGGTCCGAGCTGGTTTCTCGCCATTCCGTGAAGGATGTGAATCATTCACTTGCTTCATTGAGGTATCGAATTCCACGGTTAAGCGGTTCACCATCTTGCTGGCTTTCAGGTTAATCAAACGATAGGGATTGTTTCTATCGCAGTTCTTGAACAAGTGGAACCGCCCTTGGTGATAGAAGCTGAACCACGGGCCGCACAGGTATTCTGTTGGTGTATCGAGCAATAATATATCCTCGTTAGGTTTTTCGACGCGAATGGACTTGGTTGCGATTCCCCTGAGAATCCCAGTGTGCTTTCAAACAGTGCAGACATAATCAAAGTTTATTTTAAGCAACTTGTCCATGATATCACGTCTCGTGAGTTATGCAATTCATGGAACTGAAGGGAGGGAGAAAAGAAAAATGAAGTGGTTGCACGACTAGAGGCTAGAAAAACACTTTCACTGCGATAGATCGACAAACGCTTCTTGGATGTTCTTTTTCACGTTTGAAGGAATTTCCGTGAAGGATTCCTTCGAAAACATGATTTTCCCGTTCTCAATGGTGAACTCGCAAATTGGACCATCCAAGGATTCCACCTTGAAGTGATTTCCTTTCTTACTAGCATAGACGTCTGAGGAATACCGGAGAATAGCCATTATCAGGTTTCCTGCTTTAAGCTCGTCTGCCTTGGTGATGAAATCAACACCATCAAGGGACTCTTGAGAGTGGTTAAATGCGCCTTCCTCGATACCTGCATAATCGTCCACGATGGGTATACCCTCTCCTCCTGCCGTGGTATTACTTGGTGCCCCTCCGGGGGTGCTTTCCACGGGAGGATTGCTTGTTTGTGGGTCTGGTGTGATGGGCTCCAGCGACGGTTCAGGAACTGGCTCCACGGCAGGGGATGGAGACGCCGGTTCAGGGGTAGGTGCTGGTGCTGCTACTGGCTCAGAAACTGGGGCAGGTTCCGGGGTAGGCTCGGGTGCTGGTTTACGCTCAGGTACTCTGGGGATATCCCCTTCGGAAAGAGCAACACATTCTTCACTATACTTCACGTGATTCAACGTGAAGAGCTTTTTCATTTTCTCCCATTCTTGCGTGGTTTCTGGAACCCTGTCTATCTTTCGTTGGTCAATCTCCACGATGCCTGAGAGATTCCTGCCAATGATGGAATTTCCAACCGTGTACCCATGTCCCCTGAGACTATCGGCTTGGCGGTACGCCTTTCGTTTCGTGACCAAACCATTTTGCTTGCCATAGTATATCCACACGAGTTGGTTGTATTCCTCCAAGATGATGATGATATTCTCGTCGTTGAAATGGCTCTCGCTCCACTCAATGGGAACGATGGTTCCGTCAACTTCCACCTTGAACATGATACCAAAGGTTTGACTTAGCATGATCCTATCACTTTTATATTGCGGAAAAAATTCTAATAACTACTTTAACCTGTTCCTGAAGACATTTAAAAATTTCATCGATCTGGACACGAGTTATTCTATCCATCCGTTTTCCAGAGAGAAAATCCACTATTTGGCGTATGGTAAATCAAGGTGCTTTAATATCCAACCAAAAATGCACGTTCAACCCAGAATAGACGAAATTTCCTGTTTCGGTATCCAGTATCCATGTAGAGAAGATGATTTTCTTCAAGCCGATATGGCTTGCATTGAAGGTGATGCTAATCGGGCGTGCCCACGTGTTCCCATTTCCGACCACGCGCGACCATTGCTCGCGGACGGGAACAGGAATCTCACCAGTGTTAGGATCCACCGTGGTACTTGCATCACCATAATACATGCGAACTTGGTAAAGGATTGCTTTTCTCTCGTTATTGATGATGTTGAAATACATGGGAAGCGTGTCGTTATATGCGAGGCTATCGGGAAATTCAGAAAGCTGGTTGTTCTCGTCGGCGATACCCATGCTTGAATACCTTTCAGGACGGTAGGTAACCGCATGCACCAGTAACATGGTGGATATGATGATCAGTGCTGATAGGATGAGAATGATAATGAAATGATCATCGAGAACCCGCTTCAGTGCATCCTTGACCCTCACGCGTGATTCACCTTGAAAAAAGGGAGAGTCTCAAAGATTGAAGATATCCTTGCGGATCACCGTATCATTCCTATTCGGCCCGATGGAAACGAGAACGATGGGAACACCAATGAACTCTTCTATAACGTTAATATATTCCTTCATTGGACCAGGTAGCGAATCGAAACCTTTGTTCGCTATTTCGTTCCATTCTTGAGGGGATCTTGGGCTCCATCCCTTCATGTCCTTGTAAACCGGATCGCAATCCTTCAAGAAATTCGTGTCGGCAATCCATCGATCAATGATATCATTCCCGTGCTTGTATGCAGTGCAAATCTTGATGGGATCAATACCTTCCAAGACATCGAGTAGGGTAAGAGCAAATCCATCAAATCCGTTTATCATCGTAGTGTATTTCAAGGCGACCAAGTCAAGCCACCCAACCCGTCTCGGCCTTCCCGTCGTGGTCCCGTATTCGTTCCCCTGTTCCCTGATTTTCTCCCCTGTTTTTCCCGTTAGCTCGGTTGGAACGGGCCCTGAGCCTACCCGGGAGGTATACGCCTTTACGACACCCATCACGTAATCGATCTTATTCATTGGCACACCTGTACCCGTGGATGCTGCCTGTCCGCAGCAATTTGATGAGGTGCCATGGGGGTACAACCCGTGGTCGATGCCAAGTAATGCACCCTGTGCACCTTCGAACAATACTTTACTGCCCCTCGTAATGGCATCGTTTAACAAGTACTCTATATCATCGATGTATGGTTCCAATGCCTTTCCGTACGCCGTGTATTGTTTGATAATTCCCCCTGAATCCAAGACTTGATCTGACTGGTAGATTTCTAACATCTTTTGCTTGATGGGAATGATGAATTCAAGTTTCTCCTTGAGTATCTTGGGCTGGATCAAGTCCATCATCCGGATACCATCCCTGGCTGCCTTGTCGCTATAGGCCGGGCCAATTCCACGTTTTGTGGTCCCCGCCGCGTATTTGCCCTTCATGGCGTCTTGCAATCCATCCTGTGCCACGTGATAGGGCATGATGACATGGGCTTTTGAACTGATCTTGAGATTTACCTTAATTCCACGTTCATCAAGCTGTCTTATTTCTTCAAGTAATACGGCGGGATCAACGACGACTCCATTGCCTATAATAACCGTTTTTCCTCGGACGACACCGGATGGTATCAGGTGAAATGCAAACCTCTCTCCATCTACCACGATGGTATGACCCGCATTGTTTCCACCTTGGAATCTCACGACGTATTTTACCTGATCCGCATAATAATCTGTAATTTTACCTTTCCCTTCATCGCCCCATTGAGACCCAATAATCACGAGAGTGCGCATCATTTTCTCAACCATTTGTTCAATACTCTATTTATCTGCTTGCTACCATCTTACATATTCGGTGAGCAATATAACCTTTCCACGCACGCCTTCTTCAAGTTCATTCTAAGTGGCAAGTAATGCACTTAATTGAAATTGTAGTCTTGCCTCGTGCAAAAAGGATAAATGGTGAATCAGGATTATATATATTGTTTCAGGCGTCGTGGGCTCTATCGCGCCTGACAGAGATAGAAGAAAGGAATGAAACATCATGACTTTTAAAGTGAAGGATAAAACGATTCTCATCGCAGGCGCAAAAGGTGCCGCGAATGCAATTGCAGAATTATTGTGCGATAATGGTGCCAAGGTTATCGTGAACGATGATAACGAGAAAGCGATGGAAACCATCACCGCACCAGTTGCAGCCAAGAAGCAACATGGAACCTCGATGGATGATGCGAAAAAATTGGTTGAAGAAGTCATCGAGGAACACGGGAAGATAGATGTCTTGATCATCAATTACGACGAGTTCAAGGCTGGCAAGAAACGGCTTGACCAATATACCGAGGAACATTACGATAAAGTAATGAATGGTAACGTCTACCCCGTGTTTCATTACCTTGCTGCGATTCGACCCCACTTCCGTGAGCGGCAAGATACCGGGGATTTGGGCGCCGTTCTCATCATGACAAGTCTGGTGGGTTCTGCTGGACTTGACTTGGCAACCATGTACGCTGCCGCCAAAGGTGCGGTGAACGGCATGATTCGCTCGGTTGCCAAGGAATTCGGCAAGTTCGCGAGAGTGAATGGCATCGCCCAGGGATTTTATGCAGAGAAAACAGCCAGGGTTGGCCCGAAGGACAGGCAAAAGAAGTTTTATATGATTACTTCAACGTGGATGTCCCGGTTCGACCTAAATTATACTGATGTTGCTCCAATGGCGGCTCTTCTCGTGTCAGACGATGCAAAGTTGATCAGCGGGCAGATATTCCACGTAGATGGAGGTTTGTGGTTACGCGTGCAAGCGTGACTCACGAGGTGAATAATAATGGGATTATTAGACGATAAGGTAGCAATCATCACCGGTTCGGGTAGGGGTATAGGAAAGGCAATCGCGAAAAGATTCGTCTCCGAGGGATGCAAGGTCACCATAAACGATATTGACGTAGACGTGTGCAATGCAACCGCTGAAGAGATAAATGCTGAAGGTGGAGAGGCAATTGCGGTAAAAGCAGATGTGACCAATCCTGCAGAAGTAAAAAACATGGTAGACAAGACTATCGAGGCATTTGGCACCGTGCACATTCTAGTGAACAATGCTGGCATTACCAAGGATGCCATGATACACAAGATGGAGGACAAGTTATTCAAGTTCATCTTGGATGTAAATCTCAAGGGTACCATCTTGTGCACCCAAGCAGTGCTCGAGTGCATGAAGGAGCAAAAATATGGCAAGATAGTGAATACTGCAAGCGTGACCGGCTTGATGGGAAATATCGGCCAGTCAAATTATGCAGCTGCAAAAGGTGGCGTTATTGGTTTCACGAAAGGTATCGCGAGGGAACTAGCCTTGGATGGAATTCGTGCCAATTGTTATGGTCCAGGATTCATTGAGACCAGGCTAACTGCGGTAAAAGAAGAGGGTTCTGATCGCAGCGGCCTTGGAATCCCAAAGGGAATCAGGGACACGGCGATAGCAACCATTCCATTTGGTGCTGGACAGCCTTCAGATGTTGCAAGCGTTGCGTTATTCTTTGCATCGCCCTTATCAGATTACGTGACTGGCGAGGTTATCAGCATCTCTGGCGGCCAGCTTGTTTAAACTTTTTGTGGCTTGACCCATTACTCCTTTTTTTCTCGCATCATATCCATTGTTTATGGTAAAGATTAAGTGCCATCAAGCCATCACCACAACTGACTCTTCATGAATCTTCCAATTTCCATCGTATTATCCCTGCTTGTTGCGTTACTCAACACTGTTGGATATTACCTCCAGAAAAAGGGGCAGAACCAGATAGAAGGTGACTTGCCATTCCTGAAATACATTATCACCGCCGTGAAAACCCCGACCTGGTTGGTAGGATTTATCATAGCGCTTGCCTCCATGCCGATTTATATTTACGCCATATCAATTGGGCATCTATCAATCACGCAACCAATTGCCAACACGGGAATCATCTTCTTGGTCGTTATCGGTATCAAGTATCTCAAGGAGAAACTGGGGACCATTGAAATTACTGGAATAGTCATGCTGGTTACTGGAATTTTCTTGGTAAGCTTGGCACTTCCAGAACCAAAAGAGACTTATAACCTGATAGACACGGAGATAGCTGCTTTTTTCATCACATTTCTTGCTCTCGCGGGTGCTTGCATTATCGGAGTGTTTCTGGGGAAGAAGGCACTTGGATATTCCATTCTCTCTGGGATTTGCATGGGTGGTGCCGCGACAGTGGTCAAGCTCATCTCGATCCAGATTACCGACCTTGGATATGATGAATTCTCATTACTCGATTTCGAGCTCGACTGGCAATTGCTTACCGGTATATTCGGTGGCGAGTTTTTCGTACCGTCGATATTGCTATATCTCACGATAATCCTCATTGCGTCTCAATTACTTACGCTCGCGATCGCCTTCAAGCACGGTAATCTCACGTACGTCATTCCCTTGGAGATGGGAACTAGCTTCATATTACCTGTTTTCACTGGATTCTTCCTTTTCCACGAACCAGCAACAATATTCTTGGTAATATCCATTTGCGTGGCATTGACAGGAGCATTACTTTTAAGCCGCATGCAGGTTGCCATGGAAGCAAGCTTGGAAGCCACAATGGATGCAAAGGTAAAAGAAAACCATTAGAAAAAAGAATATACGTGCTCAGCATTTTTTGGCCGTCTTTACCCAGTTTAGGGCCTCATCTATGGACTCGAAAATGCATTGACGACCAACAAGACCATTCAGGAATTTCGCAAATTCCTCGTAACCCCTCACTCTCATCAAGGTGGTGACAATAGCCACGTTGAATTCGGGATTCTTCTTCGCTGACTCCCTGAAATATTTGTTAGTTGCCATTCTGAAATGCTCATAAAAGGGAAATGGATTGGGGAATACCATTATGAACTTGTCCATCTCGTTGGCATCCTGTTCCCGTAGGAAAGCATATACCTCATCTGTTTCCTGCTCATTCATGTCGCCATCAAGATACACGATGCACGAATCCTCGGCCGGATTTATTTTAATCTCTGTTCTCATCACGTGATCGCTCCAGATAGTATTCAACGTGTTGACAGTTAAACACGACGGCGTGGAAGCCATGGCTTCATCAAACGAGCCACGATATCGAAGGGTTTCTAATGCCCGCGTCATGCCGTCATTCTCCACTTCCCCACCATTATTATCAAAAGCGTGGCGTCCGTGGAATCCTTATGGTTGTGCATGCCCTGCCTGCACCTGATGGATTTCCCCCATGGGGTCACAGGATGCACGAGATCATGTAGGTACCACAGTATTTAAATTATCGGTGAACTCGAAGAGTAACCTTGAACTGGAAGCAAACTACATTATGCAGTATAATGCCATGATCCTATGCCATCTGCTTGATATCATCAACCGTGGAGATATCCTCGATTTTCTTGTCTTTCCTGAGACGGAGGATTCGCGGGAACCTGATGGAAAAACCCGTGGTTGATCCATCAGATGATGTTACCTGATCCCCGGCAATTTCCACGATCATCGTGGGAATGACCCACTTGTCTGGCTGTTCCACTGAAATTACGTTCGGGGGAATATCTTCAACGGTATTAAGATCATTGTATAAGATGTCTGCAAGTTCATCGGTAATACCAGAAGAAACTTTTGTTATCATTTCCAGGTTCCCAGTTTCATGGTTCATTGCCCCCAAGAAAAACGAGCCGAAACGCCCCGCCCTCCTTCCCTCTCCCCAATTAACACCAATGATGGCCAGATCAAGCGTGTCTGGAAGTTTTCCATCCGCGAGGCTTTTGAGCTTGATCCATAACCATCCCCTGGCTCCAGGTTGGTAGGTGGAATCAGGTGCTATTGACTTGGTAACCAAGCCTTCGGTACCTTCCATGATGGCTCGTTCAAAGAATGCGATCAATTCGTCATGGTTGTTGATTATCGATTGTTCAACAGCAACGATATTCCCATCACACTTCTCATCGTCGATAGAGTTCTCCACGATTTCTCTCCTTTTCAGGTATGGTTCTTCCAGCAAGGATCTACCATCCAGCATCATGGCATCGAAGATATATATCCTGATGGGAACCTCTTGCATGAAAGCAGCAATATCGTGCTTTCGCTTGCGCTGCATGAGAACTTGGAAGGTATCTATCTTTCCAGTTTCCGGGTTGATTGCTACAATCTCGGCATCTAATATGGCTTGAACCGGCTTGATGCAATCTTGGATCAGCCGAATAGCATCGGGAAATTGGTTCGTGATATTCTCTAATCTCCTGGAAAACAGGATGATATCTTTCCCGTCCTTGTGAATTTGAAGCCGTTCCCCGTCTAACTTGTATTCTGCTGCGAAGGACCCGCCGTGTTTATCGATGAATCCCGCACTTGCTTCCAATCGTTGAGCGAGCATTGGTCTGATGGGAATTCCAAAAACGGGGGAAATCTGCTTGATGGATTTCATGCCCTCAATGAAAGCCTTCTTTACGATGGTTCCGAGATCAGGGTATATGTTATACCCCCTTTCCAAGATGGCCTTGCATTCTTTCTGTTGTTCATCATCAGATGCAAATATCCTAGATATCGCATCTATCATCGTCAAGTCTGCCATGCCAAGCCGCATCTTTGATTCGATAAATCTCCCGATATACTTTGCTTCTAAGGGGGAGCATCGAGCCAAGATGCCAGATAGAATACGCATCTTCTTGGATTGTGAGTTTTCACCAGTTGCATTTGCGATTCGCTCGAGCTCATTCCATGTAGTTGTAATTGTCATTGGTTCTTCTTTACCGAATAAGGTGGATTGTTGCTTTTTCTTCTTTAGATATCCCATGGTATTTCCCAAATCACCTGATTTCTTCAATATTTCAGTGATCCTGCTGGGAGAGACCCCCACCGCACGTGCGGTAGCTTTCAAGACCATCTTTTTTGCCATGTTTAGTTCCGGCATCCCGTGCCAATCTGGATGCAGCTTTCCTTGGCATAAGTAAATGAGCTTATCATGAATGGGTTCATCATCTTCCACCAATTCGTTTGGATCCGACTGGAAGATCTCTTGGAAGAGTGACATCATTTCCAATCGCTTGCTAGTCTTTTCGATACGCGCGAGAACCTTGCACAAATCCATGAATAGCATTGGCAATCAGACCTTGGTTATTGTAAGCTTTATCATTCTTATTGCTTTGAGGATCACGACAATGGAAATTGACACAGGCGAGGGGAAAAGAAGGTTTACGCTTTGGAACGTGTATTTTGTCCCGTTCTATTTTTTGAATGCTATTGCCATCAGTAATCATGTAAACGGGGTTATCGATACCATTAATGGGTTATTTCCGTTTTTACTGGGATTTCAGTGTGTCATCGTGAGTATCCTTGCACGTGAAAATGACTTGATTCATTCCCTTGCATCCTTGCTAATTAGCGAGGCGCTATTCGTCATCTACCAGTTATTCTCGGGAATTTTCATTAAGGATCCCACGAACTTCTTGTTCCTCATTTTCTTGATTCATGCGGTTTTGCTTAATACGGTCTCTTCCCTTGTATCCTCCAAGATCGGGAAGATTGCTGGCAGTTTATCATCACATATTTTTGGAACTATCAACGTGATCATTTTCTTTTTAGTGCATTTGATAACGAGCTTTTTGCCGTTCTTGGCACCACCTTTCGTGTTTGTCGTCTTGTTAGCACTATTAGTCCCGATATTGGTGTTGGATTTGCTACACCACGTGATTTTTAAGAAGCGACGAGTCGTGTACACGCCAGCGCTCACACATCATATCGATGAAGATGCAGATCACACGATTCCGGCAACTTTCGGGAACGTGACAGTATACTTTTGCACGAGATGCGCGGGCATGATTCTTGGGGTGCTCTTAACCATTCATTTCTTCACGACCTTTTCGGTTGAAATAAGCGGTTTTCTTGCCCTGGTACTTGATATATTCATTCCACTTCCCATATTCATTGATTGGGGGACGCAACGCTTCGGATTTCGCCAGAGCACAACCATCTCGCGTTTAATTACTGGGGGACTTACCGGGACAGGATTTTACATCCTCACATACGCCACACTGGAATATCCCATCGCATCCAGTATCGTTCTAGCAAGCTATCTTGTTGCTCTCTTTCTCATTTATATCATCAGCACGTGGATCGTTCCCCGGACGATGGAGGATCTTGATGAGCTTGAAGATCTCGAAAACATCTGAACGCGAGCATTGCCTTGAAAGCCCATCCCCGTGATTTCTAACGCGACAAACTCAAATACCTTCCCTTGGTACTAGCCATGTACACGCGGTGCTTGGATGATGACACGCTGTGATAATTGTGGAAGGGAAAATACCAACCCTAAGGCGAAATTCTGCATATCGTGCGGGAAGCCATTACCAAAGCCAGATAAGCTAGAATGTCCCAAGTGTGGCAATTTCAATGGAAAGAATAACATCTTTTGCATCACGTGCGGGACTCGATTAAGATCCCAAGCCGTGGAATGGAGCGAATCAGATCTCACGGTGGCAAATAGCCATCGAGCACCTGCACAATGGAAATCAGATTCAAATCTCGTCTTTTGCCCAAATTGTAACTACGCGTGCCGAAAGGATTGGGATACGTGCCCCATGTGTGCAACGATAATAACTGGGGCTGATGCATTTCAAGCGCCTTCCGGGACGGCATCCGGCACGAAAGCAAGTGTCGAAGTGCCGGAAGCGGGAAATACCGTGACACCTGGTTTCTCACCGAGCAAGCTGAAAGAAATGGTAGCAACCGAACTTGAGTCCGTGATTAAGGGATATGGCGTGATTTCCATCGCCTCTCTTGCCCGGAAGGTGAATGCTCCTGAAAGGGATGTTCTTGGCGTGATCAAGGACATGATTGTCACTGGTGAGATAGAGGGACACGTTGATAAAGCCACCAATGAGTTTGTCTCGGAAATACCAATCGGAACTCATTCCCCCATTCCCTCCACCACCGTGCCCCTTGGCGGGGGACGCATATCTGATCTCTCGTCAATCATTAAGAAAGAGCGAAATGGAAACGTGGATGAGCTTGTGAAGGATTTGGTACAATCCTTGGAGCTGAAACGGGGATACGAGTTTGAGGGCGGGCGCGTTCATTTCAAGATCACCCTCAAGAATAATTCCAAAGTTGTGATTCATGATATCAAGGTATATTTAGATGTTCCTGAGTTTTTCAAGATAGAGGATGATGAGATGGCACTATTCCTTCCGTCTCTCTCCCCCACCGAATCCCGCGGCCTTGATTTTTACTTGGAACCTAAAAAATGCGGGCATGCGGGTATTTCTGCAACGGTCCTATTCAAGGACATATACGGGAAAAGACATGCCAAGCTTGTTCGACCATTGGATGTTCACGTGAAATCACCCATCATTACCGCGTCGAAATCGAGTATTGAATACGTGAAGCAACGAATCGCATCACTTGCTAGCGACATGAAAATGTTTGCCATTCAAGGTCTTGATCCCGAATTGCTTTTCAACGCCGCCTTTAGGGCGATTTCACGCTTCGATATGGCTTGCATACATGACGTGAAGGATGATATTTCCCTTGAAGCATGGTTTTCAGCCGTCTCAAAGATCGATGATGAGCCTATCGTTACCCGGATCATCGTATCTACCAAGGAAAACATTCTAGAAATTCGCGTGTGGTGCGATGATGACAAGCAATTGACGGGGTTTTTAGCCAAGATCATCGGGAACTTGCGGGATGAGATCGAGCTCATAAAGAGGATCAGGAACGAGGACAAGAAAAAAGCATTAAAGCTAATGGAATTGAGCCGGAACTTCGAGATCCTCAAGAATTACGCGGGATTGAACTGGGAAGCCGGGGAAATTAATAACGCGCTTCTCATCATCCAACATATCTTGGAAAGAACATTTGGTGCCAATGAAATTGGGCAGGTGATGGCTGAGATACTAGAATGGCAAGACCGCTTGGAAACCATGGATGGCGACCAGCATATCTCGGAATCCGAGGGTGATCAACTCTATAACGACGTGGAAAGGTGGCAAAAATTGATTAACTTGGAACTGGGTGCTTATGAAGGGGCGTGACGTTCAATTCCATCGTAGTACTCGTCCGTGAAATCTCCTTTTTCCAAGGGGCTCATATCGAGCTTTGGTGACTTTTGTGCATAGAAATAGGCAACTGATGACTGGTTAGTGATTATTTCATCAAATTCACCATGGTGGCTGAAGACCAACAGTGATTTCTTGAATGGGATGGCATCTTGCTCGTGAAACCTGTACTGGCTTGCCTTGTTCTTCAAAAAACGGGAGAGGAGGAACGTCCGAATGATACCGCATGATGGAAGGGATCTTACCGTGAGGCCTGAGAATGGTGCGGAGAACTCCCCGTGGACGTAGTACCAAGCGCCTTGGAAGAGGTCTTCCGTGCCAGTATATTCGATTGATGGGTTTTTCTCGGCATCCACATAGAATTTGGTATTTCCCTCGAGAAACCTGAACCCATCCCCTCGCTTGGTATTTTGCTGGTTCAGGATCATGCCGGCATAAAAACCAGTTCCGTCTACTTTCAAGACCTTGTATGGTATTTCCTCCTTCGTTGGATATGCCTCCCGGTATGCTGCGTGAAAATGCAGAGGAGGATCTTGGAGGTCCTTCTCCAATTGCCTGCATGTTACGGCTCCATAGAACGCACTGCAATCCCTCAATCTTGAAGTGTTCTTGATGGCAATCCTTGCTCGTTTACGAAATGGCATGGGAAAACGGCACGTGTACCCACCGGAAATCATCTCCAAGTATTTTGACTTGAACTCCTTGTATTGGCCGAAGCCCACACCGAAGAAATCTCCGATCGGTACGTCGACGCTTGGTTTATTCTTCCCATCGAAAAAAATTTGGATTCGTAATAATTTTCGTGCTTCCCATGCACTGCCGTATCGAGCAAGTTTGGTCACGTGAAACGGCATGAACGTGAGCCAGATGTTGGTGATGATCCCTGGACCTTTTAATTCGGGAAACGAGTAAGTTTTTCCCGCATTAATGCGAACATTATCCCTGTGTTTCAATCCTCGCTTGGTGAAAACTTTCCATTTCGGCATCATGAAATTCGCGTTAACCACTTGGTCGTGTCCGTGTGTGCTCACCTGAATCGTCTTCCAATCCAAGGTTCTGGTAGTACTCATTGAC
The DNA here is from genome assembly GCA_014729935.1 of Candidatus Bathyarchaeota archaeon. Taxonomy (GTDB): domain Archaea; phylum Asgardarchaeota; class Lokiarchaeia; order Sigyniarchaeales; family Sigyniarchaeaceae; genus WJJB01. The sequence goes on from WJJB01000391.1 coordinate 15,236, forward strand.
AAAAAATCAAGCGGATGACTTTCGATCATTTTTATTATTACCACGTAGGAGTATATATATTGACTAAGGTGCTAGATCAAGTCGTCGAAATTGGTAACCCCGAAATACACATCGGCAGTCTTGTACACACCATCATTTTCGATTTCATGCAAGAACCTGGATATGCTCGTGATGCTCGAATCATTGAAGGTGCTCATCGATTGCGGGTAGGTAAGCACGAGTTTATCCTTAGCCCTTGTCACTGCCACATAGAATAATCGTCTCTCCTCTTCCAACTCATCCGGATCATCGATTGATTTGGAATGTGGAAACATGCCCTCACATAAACCCATGACATGGACAATGCTCCATTCTAACCCCTTTGCTTGGTGAACCGTGGTTAGCACAAGTGGCTCTTGTTTTTCATCTCCTGTGTTTCCAACCGCATCTCCCGCGAAGGTGCTGGTTACCATGATTTCCGCGAGAAAACCATCGAGAGATGCATGTTCTTTTGCCAAGTTCATGAATGCCTCCAGCTCTTTTTCCCGTTCACCTGCATCGTTATATTTCATGCTCATGAGGGGCTGGTAAAATTCGTGAACGGATTTCAAGATATCAAAAGGGGATGGCATTGGTTTTCCACTTGCTTCCAATTTTTCATTACGGGGACTGAATGGTTCCAACATTTGCCGCATTTCTTCTATCCACCTGACTGATTTCTGCATGACTCGCTTTCCCCTGATTAATATGGCGATGTTCTCGTGGATGAAGGTCCCTAGTGGATCTTTGGATGCTTGCAGGTACGAAACCAGCTTGGCAGCAGTTCTTTCACCAACTCCTGGAAGTAACGTGAATGCTCTCGACCACGGGATCTCGTTGAGGGGATTCTGGAGGATCATGGCAAAAGACAGGAGATCCTTCACGTGGGCTGTTTCGAAGAATCGGATGCCAGCACGAATGATGTAGGGGATCTTGTACGTGACCAAGGTTTTTTGTAATGGTAATGCATGATGCGCCGCTCGGAACAGGATGGCTTGCTTGCCATACCCGATTCCCTCATTCCTTGCTGCGAGGACGTGTTGGCAAATGGTGTGAGCTTCCTCATCTTGGTCTATGCAGCGTATCAGCTCCGGCACGGGTCCATCCGGTTTGGTCGTAACTAGTTCTTTCTTGAACCCGAAGGTGTTCCTTTCCAATATGGCATTGGCAAGCTTTAGAATTTGGGGCGTGCTACGGTAATTTCGCGTTAGGAAATATGTGGTCACGTCTTCATCGAAGAGATTCTTGAATTCTTGGACGTGCCGCACATCCGAACCCCTGAATGAGTAAATCGATTGAGCATCATCACCTACCACGACCAAGCTTTCAACGTGCTTTCCAATCTCGAATACGATATCGGCTTGCAATTGGTTAACATCTTGATATTCATCGACTAGCAAGTGCTTAATGCCAGCACATGTTTCTTGGCCATGTCTCCCAGTGCGAAGCAACCGGAGAAAGTACACGAGCAAGTCATCGAAATCTAACACGTTAGATCGTTGCTTTCGGTTGAAATACTTGGCAAGAACGTCTTCGATTTCTTTCTCCAAGAATGCATGCTTAGGGTGATATTTCTCAAGGATGGTTCCCACTTGCGCGTGGAGGTTCATCGATTTCGAATACAAGTCAACAAGTACTCGCGCGGAGGGTAATTCCTCCCGATATTGCGTGAGTTCTAAAACTATTGATTCCATGATCCTTGTTGAATCAGCTCGGTCAATAATAGAAAACCCTGGGTCAAGACCGACCTTTCGGGCGTGCTTTCGGAGGAAAAGATGTGCCACGTGGTGAAATGTCCCTGCAATCAACGTGGGGCATGGAAATCCCGTGGCCATGCAGATACGGTCTATCATCTCGTTTGCAGCTTTCTTGGTAAACGTGACAAGCATGATTTCATCTTGTTCGAATCCATTTTTCAATAACCATGCGACCCTGGACGTTAAGACCCTGGTTTTGCCAGTACCTGCTCCCGCGATAATTAAAGCAGGGCCATCCCCGTGAGTAGTTGCTTTTTCTTGCTGGTCATTTAAATGGTTAAGGAAATTATCTTCATTGAAGTCTTGTGTGGCCATGCGTGCTCATCACGATGATATGATCTTATCACGGGAAGGGAAGGCATGCTATTTGAATGAAGTTGCATGGTGGAATTAGTGAAACATTGCTGGTTGAACTCCCATGCCCCAAACAGGGATGGCGGTATCCATGCACGTGATTGAGACAAATCATGAACTACTCGGGTTAAAATACGTGCTCCAAGGTACTGGAATCCCAGTGATAATACATCGATCCTGACCGCGGAACCAATCCAATGCACTTACCCATCTCGATGGGCTGGCACGGGCTACCGGAAGCAGCATATCCAAAAACAGGCATGTAATTGCATGGCCTTCACGTCGACAGAAAAAATGTCATTCCAGTATCCTTTTATAGTACAACGTCACATCTTCAAAGTAAGCGGAGATTTAGATACGAGGAAACCTTCCCTTCCTTATTCCCCACTCATGCTAACGCATTATCCCAACAGGCGACATTAAACATGAATTCACGAAAAAGGAAAGATGAGTCACGTCTTCTCAAACATAACTTCAAGAATCACGTGGATGATGATGAACGTGATGGTACTAGCTGGCCTCGCAAGCATTTGAGGAAAGACAAGCTAGGGATGTAATGCATCAATTATCTTTCTTTTCTGGTGCAAGTGTCCCAATTTTATTTGTACTTCTTTTGAAGGTGCTGATATCTTTTGCGGGATTCCCAATGTATATTTTGCCAGGGTTCAAGATGGAATCCTCTGCAACTCTCGCGTACAAGCCCACGACAACACCATCACCCGCCTTTACTCCTGCTTCCACGACACAAGGTCCTATCACGCAATTATCGCCAATGATAGTTCTCTTTAACGTGAGCTCTTGTTCAGGTTCTTCCTTCAACGAGTAGGCGTAAATGTGCGTTTCAAAACTTAGAATCGTGTTATCACCGATAGTCACGTAATCCGTATCTACCTTGGAATTATAAAGGACCGTCCTGAAAGCAACGTTATTATCTCCTAGATGCTGGTAAATGATCATGCTCGTGTCCAAGAAGAGCGACTCGTTGATGCTGTTGATAACCTGCCACTTGAGCCACTTGTATTTCTTCCAAGTTTCGATTACATCAGGATCTTTTTTCACCAGATGTGCATCCTCTTCAGGTGGTAGCTTAGGCACATCACGTTCATAATACTTGATGGCAGCAAAGATTACGGGAATGGACAAGTATAGCTTGAAACCGTAAACCAGGATTGCAACGAATGGTAACGTGGTGATATTGATCACGTGTCCGGTGATTCCAAGGGTGCTTGAAATTCTTGGTGTAACGTATCTTAACCACAGGTAAAGGAATCCAAATGCTATGATATATCCCGTGAGAATGGAAACATACTTGTAAAAACGGGGCCAGCATGAAGAAAAGCTCGACCATTGCCTGATCATCTTGGAATATATTTGGCTGTTGTTCCGAACCTTGTTCCTCCATTGCTCGATCTCCTCGGGGGAAAGATCTGCAACCTCACCTACTCGCTCGCAATTCATGACCCCTTGGTATATCCCGCCTTCCTTGACTCGCATCCCCTTCTTCAAGAGGGTTCCCGGTTTGAGAATCACGTTATCCTCCACGATACATCCCGGTAGCAAAGTCACGTTGTTGAGCTCATCCTCTGCATCGAAGATACAATTTTTACCCACGGTTACATGCTTGATGCTTATCGTCTCACCATCAATCAAGTGAGATGCAAGAGTGGTATGCCTGGCGAAAACAGTATTATCTCCAATTTCTGCCCCCTCCATGGCAATCCACTTTGGTATCTCGACATGCTTACCGAGTTTGATGAAACTTCCGACGTACTTGCGGTATAACCATCGGGGTGTACATTTCTTGAAAAACCACATTGAAAACTTCTTCACGATATGGCGCTTGGTAAAATCCATCCATTTATCCGCGTCCCTTATCCTGTGGAATACACCTTCAGCTAATGGCTTGTTTCTAGTCACCAAGCGCAATGAAACCTTTGCAACGAACCACGTTGAAAAAATAAGCGCAATGTAAAATGCAAGAATTAAAATTGCAAAAACCATGAGCGCAACCCAAGGTTGAGATATTCCCAAGAGATATCTAATGGGTTGAAGCCAAGATACGAGCAAGTAGACGACGGTTATGGGGGGAAGGAGAGAGAACCAGCACGATGCAAGAAACATGCCAATGAAACTTCCGAGTGGAATTTCTTGTCCAGTCTTCAAGCCTTCACTCATTTCCTCCTCGCGTGACAAGCGTTCGTTTTCAACCATGTGATAATCCCATCAACGGTGCTATTTCGAGTCGGGTGCGCGTTCAACCACGTCAAAATATTCATCAAGCAAATTAAACAATACGTGGAGATCCTTGAGAAAGATGATCACGATAAGAGACAAGTAGACCATACCAGGGATAGTGATTTTATAGAATTTCTTTTCCGGCCCCTTCTTGGGAAATGAACCTTTTTTCATGATGTCAACTGCCCTTTCAGGGGATATCTCTGCAATAAATCCTTCATCAAGCCAATTTTGCAGTTTTGGATAGAGAGTTCCAGCAGTAAATCTAAAGGATTTGGATGCATGATCAATGATCGCACCCCCATATTGAGCTTCATCCAAGAATAATCCAAGAACGTATATATCGAGCATGCCTCGATTTAAATCACTCTTTAATTGTTTTCGAGCTCCCACCTGGTCCACGGTGATTTTTGTCGCATTTCTCATGAAGAAAGAAGATCCCCGAAATCGCTCAATAGAGTCGTTCATCGTTCTTAGATTATTTATAACTCGCTCATGTGGTATCGGTAGACCAATCTTGATAGCCTTTGCAATCTTTTCCATTGAACGAGCGATCTCTTCCAATTTCCCCATCAAGCGAGCATCAATCACCTTGAACACCCCCGTTTCGTGTATTTCTGATGCAATTATCCCCACTGACTTCAACCCCAATTCCATCACGGTATACGCCAAGGGCGAAAGGATCAATATCTCTTGATCTTGGTCCTGCTTACTCCTGATCAAGCCATTCTGCTCGAATCTCTCCAAGGCAGAATACAATGAGCCCGCCCTAGTTTTCGTGAAACCCTTGGAATGATGTTCCAGTGCTCGTTTCAAGCGCCCCCCTAACCCATTCTTGTGAACTGATCCTCCCCGCAAAGCAGCATATGCTGCTTGAAGGAAGATTGCCACGATCAAGAGTAACCTGAAATAGCCCCTGCTTGCTTGATGATGCCACTTGCCTGCCATTGGGATAAGATCCTGCAGGATTGATTTAATAAAATTATTCCATTCCTTGCCCAGGTTGGAAAAGGTGTTGGATAGTTTTTCATATAATTGACGAGATACGTTGGCATCCTCGCCCCGTGCCTGGATTGCTCGTTTTAAAGCATCGCGAGATTCGTCATCTTCCACTCTTTCTTCAAAGAAGGCTTGAATGACATTCCATTCAATTCTCAAGGTTGATTTCACGGCATATTGTCGCATGAGCCGTGAAGTCTGTAGCTTCTCAATCGATCCGAATGGTTCAAGTGGAAGTCGGTCTGCCATTACCATTCACGCGTTCCAACCTGGTGGATAGATGATCTTCCCGCATTATTCCCGTATTTGTCCAGTACCAAGGGTGACGAATTTTGTGGTGGTGAGTTCTTGGACACTCATGGGCCCTCGTGCATGGATTTTTTGCGTTGAGATCCCGATCTCGGCACCCATGCCAAATTCCCCCCCGTCGGTGAATCGAGTGGATGCATTCCAGAAGAGAGAAGCTGAATCCACCGCATTGATAAAACGCATGGCTCTTTTATAATTATTTGTTACTATCGTTTCCGTGTGATGCGATGAGTACTTGTTCACGTGTTTAATGGCAGATTGCAAGGAATCAACCACGATAAAACCCAATCGCATATCCAAGAATTCCTCGTAGAGCTCTTCCTCCGTCATGGCACGCTCGTCGGGAAGGTATTTTGCAGCTTTCTTCCCTGCTAAGATTTTAACGCCAGCTTTCTTCAAGCGGGGAATGATGATTCTCAAGAATTCATGGGCGTTTGCAACATGCATGAGAACTTTTTTCGTCGCGTTGCATACCGAGGGCCTGGAAACCTTCCCGTTATATACAATTTCAGCGGCCATTGCAAGATCTGCTTCTTTATCTATATATGCATGGCAATTGCCAGCACCTGTTTCGATGACATTCACCTTCGCGTTCTCAACTACTTTCTGGATGAATTTGGCACCACCACGAGGAATCAGCACGTCTATATAGGTTCGCAGCGAAAGTAGCACGTCCACGGCAGCCCGATCGGTTGTATCGATGAATTGGATCCCCCCGGACGGGAATCCCGCTGATTCAGCCGCCTTGCTGATGATCTTAGTGATTTCCCGATTTGAATTAATCGCCTCGGACCCCCCACGTAAGATGATGGTATTACCTGATTTAATGCACAATCCTGCAGCATCCGCAGTGACATTCGGCCTGGATTCATAGATGATGGCGATGCAACCAAGGGGAACTATCATCTTTCCAACGAGTAAACCATTTGGCCTCTTTCTCATGGCTGTTACATGGCCAATTTTATCAGGTAAATTAGCCACTTCACGGAGGCCATTGATCATTCCGTCAATCCTCCTATCATCCAGAATTAAGCGATCTACCATCGGCTCTGGCAACCCGATTTCCCTAGAATCATTGACGTCATGATTGTTCGCCTCCTTGATCGAATTCCGGCCTGCATTAATTGCATCAGCCATCGCATGCAAGATTTCGATCCTCGTTGATTCAGAGAGAATTGCGGCATCAATTGCTGCAGATTTTGCAGCGCTTGCTTGCCGTTCCACCATGTCCTTGATATTTTTCGCCATGATGGTATCACAAAGATGACAAGTGTTATATCCTTTTAGCCCAGGATTGATATCCACCATTTGGTAGGAAAAATCCCCTAGAGCAGGCATGGAAATTCGTCAAAGATTTCTGCACCATCCTGAGTGATAGCAACATTGCGTTCGAACCTGAGTGCACCCATTTTCTTGAGATATAATCCAGGCTCAACGGAACAATAATTACCTACCTTGAAAAGGCTTGAGGGATCGACCTGATCATGCATCATCGGCACCTTTTCGTGCAATTTCACGCCAATACCATGTCCCAAGAATGGCGTATGGAGTTCACCGAATCCAGATTTTTTAATAGCTTCACGGGAGCGATTGTATGCATCGAGCCACGGGTTTCCAGGTAGCATGACAGCTAATGCTGCATCAATTGCCTCATTCACGGCATCTGCTTGGTATTGCTGGGTCTCGGTTGGTCGCCTCCCGCATACCCACGTCCTGGTGAGATCTGACCAATAACCATTCACGTGCGTGTTGAGCTCCAGCATCACGAATTCACCTTTTTTGCACTTGTATGCAGTGGAAATGTTGTACGGTCTGCAGGCCTTGATGCCATTAGGACCTGCCATCACGAATGCATATGAACGTATGAAATCAACACCGTCCTGGTTTTCGATCGAGTCCATGATTGCTTTCTCGCATTCAGTTGCAATGCGCATCTCACTAATCCCTTCAACGTGGAGCAATTCTGATGCAGCTTGGAGCCCGTAGTAATTCAATTCATTCACGAGCTTGTATTGTTCAAGTTCGAAATCTGTCTTGCATTCCCGCATCTCGTCGATGGCAGGGGTTGCATCAACTATCTCGCATCCTTTCAAGGTGCTTTTAACGAGATCAAAGGTTGGTTTACTTGGAAATGCAACCTCGTATCCAAGATGACTGCTTGCTAGACCCTCCTTTGTTAATTCGAGGCCAACACGCGATGTTTCTATTTCCATTGCTTCCATGGCTTTCTTTATTGATTGCAAGCCGGGAGAATCAACCGGTCGAATATCATCAATGATGGCACGGGTAGTGAAATCCATTTCAGAATCCGGCAGGAAAAGCACCGGATCTTCATCACGGAAGATGAAACACGTTGCCCAACCAGTGATCGGGTAAACATTCGTGAAATAAAGCACGTTTTCGGTGAAACGGGATATGATGACATCCAAATCATGTTTTTCCATGTGCTCCCGAACACGTGAGGATTTCGCTGGGTCTTTTTCCATATTTTATCGCTCCTTGGCACGTTACAAGAAAACGTTTGTATTCAAGATCTTTTTAACTTTCTTACCAAATGGCTTCCCACGCTCATGTGGATTTTTTCCTGCATCAGGTGAGAAAAAGTTTTTTTCCCCCCGTGGAAGTTGAATGATGAAGTAGCATCAATCATAGGAATGATAGAGAGTCATGAAAACCCGTGGTTTATTTCTGAAGGAACCTTACAAGCTGGAATTGCGAGAAGTGGACATCGAGAAACAGCTTCTCGGTGATCCCCCTCGCTCTGACATGGCTATCGTGAAAACCGCTGCATGCGGGATCTGTGGATCTGATGTATCATATTACAAGGGAAGGAATCCATGGGCATTGCACACGCTGGGATACAATATACCTTCCGATCCGAACATGATACTCGGCCACGAGATAACGGGAATTATCGAGGATGTTCGAGGCTCAACAACGGGAATGGAGAAGGGCGAACGGGTGGGTGTTATTGCTTTCAAGGAATGTGGAGAGTGCATCGACTGCTTGGAAGGGAATTACAACCTTTGCAGTCATTGCTATCACCTGGGCCACGGGGAGATCTTGCCCGATGGTACGAGAAACTCTTGGCAAAATTTTTCAACGGTGCCTGGTGGATTCGCTGATTACTTCACTTGCTGGCATGAAAAGCTCGTGCCCCTCCCAAGTAACATGGACATGAAAGAAGCCACGCAACTGGATGGGTTAGCTGTCTCCGTTCACGGTGCACACCGTGTTGGCATCAAGCAAGGTGGATCCGCACTCATCTTGGGAACAGGACCAATTGGATTCATGAGCGCACAAGTTGCAATGGTACTTGGGGCAACAAATATCATCGTCACTGATGTATTTGACAAGCCGTTCGAGCAGCTGGAAAAGATATCCAAGAGGTGGACTGGAGCAACCTTGCATACCATTAACGTCAAGAAAGATGACATCGTGGAATATTGCAGGGATCTCACCAACGGAAAAGGCGTGGATGCAGTGATGGATACCATTGGCGATAAGACCACGGTCGTACCAGGAATCAAGTCTCTCAGGCGCGGGAGGAAAATGATAATGTTTAGCGGGTTTGAGGATACCATCAATTTTGATCTTTCCTGGTTATCTGGGGAAAGAATAATCACCTCCTCATGTAATAACCAGTTCCCGTACTATCCTGAAGCAATCGCGATGTTGAATGCAGGAAAGGTTAGTATTGGCGAAATGATCACCCATTCCTTCAAGTTGGAAGATTATAGAGAAGCATTCGACGTAGCCATGAATAAGGAGGAACATAATTCCATCAAGGTGGTTATCGAACCGTGAGGGAACCATCTTGACGGCCATTTCAGTTACCGTTGGAAAGGTTTCCATCAGCCTCTTTCAGGGGGATATTACAACCGCGGCTGTTGATGTAATTGTTAACGCTGCAAACTCCCGATTGAACCTAGGAGGTGGAGTGGCAGGAGCCATCCTAGCGAAAGGGGGGCCGCGTATCCAAGAGGAATGCGATCAATTGGGAAGCACACCCGTCGGAACGGCAGTTATTACCACTGGTGGAAATCTTCCTTCAAAATACGTGATCCATGCAGTGGGTCCACGTGCCGGTGAGGGAAATGAACAAGAGAAACTCGAAAATGCAACGAGAGGTGCCTTGGAAATCGCTGAAAAAAAACGGTTAAAGTCGATTGCATTTCCCGCCATTTCCACGGGGATATTTGGATATCCAGTTCAGGCATGTGCAAGGAACATGCTCTCGACGGTTAAAAGGTATGCGACTGAAAGGAAGCCATCACATTTGAGAGACGTTCGGTTTTATCTTTTCGATGGAAAGACGTATAGCGTGTTTCACGAAGAGCTTCAGAAGCATGTGAATGAGTGAACTACCACGGCGTGAAGGATCTGGCTTCATCGATCGCTATCACGTGGCAGCCTTGATTTCGAGTGGTATATCCATGACACCTCCCTCCACCACTCAATACAGGAAATCAACTACTGGGTGTTTCGCGGGATCCCTTGTAATGGATGGCACCTGCCGCACACATGCCGGCTCTCTCCCATGATTGAAAAAGGTGATCAATATCAGGAATCCTTGTTAAGCATCTTCGCGGCATTCCTGGCGAGATTTTTCTTCATTTTTTCCTCCAGAACCGATTGCAGCGAGAAAATGGCGGAGAACTCTTGACCATACGTATCATCCTGGATCAACATATCTTGCACGTTCTTCATGTAGATTTTCAGGATATCTATCTCATATTTCTTCATCTCAGTGTACTTGTAACTGATGTTCTTGCACACCATCCACACGAGATATTCAATGAGATATTTCTTGTTATCACCAAATTCATCAAACATCTCCACGAGCAATTCAGGGATGCGATGGTTGAACTGCTTTCGCTTTAGCTTGAAGGGAAGATCATGCTCTGGATCTATATCTGGTGTCATGAGTCAAGGCTAATCAAGCCACGACACCTGATAAAAGCAGGTACTACCTGGATATTGCCAGATTGGAGAATCACGGTAACAAGCAAGAATCAAGCCAATACATCATTTGTCCTAACAGAAGATGCTCCTGCTTAATGAACCAATGGTTTCCTTTTTCCAGCACGAGATAGTTTTCCTTGGGAAGGTCAAGCATCTCCTTGTTTTTTAAGAAGTTCCAGAAAGGAACCGTGCAATCATCCTTTGCATGTATCAAGTGTATTTTATTGGCTTGTTTCCTCCCCTTTTCCGCATTCCCGTCATCCCAAACGGGATGGTCGAAAAAACCCATTTTCTTGTCTAAATAAAACACAGGGCTCACGAGCCGGTCTTGTAACTTGGTTGGTTGCATTTCAAGCCCGCTCCATTCAAAGGATTTTTTCATGAACCAATCCGTTGACAATACCCTGATTTTCCTGTTTGCCGTTTCCTTGAAATCGTGCATCCCGGCCATCGCGATCACGCATTCTATTTCTTGCATGGTTGCCCCGTAGGTTAATCCCACGATAGCACCCAAGGAAATACCGATGAATCCAATTCTTCCCAAATCGTCTCGTTCCATGATAAAGTGGACGATCCCACGTAAATCCTTCATGATGTTCAAGATGTGATTCTTATCCCCTGGAGAACGCTCGTCAACGGGTTTCCCATCCACCTTCACGATTTTCCCGTGACCCCTTGCGTTGTACAACAAAACGGCATATCCCTTGAGAGCTACTGGATAGGCGTAGACAAGCATCCTCCTGTAATTTGACCCATACCCGTGGTGCATAATGACAACAGGTGCCTGATTTTCAGGAGTGTTACATGAAGTAATGATCTTGGCGTGTAACCTGTTTATCTTCAAGGTTTTTTCTTGAATCTTACCAAATGTGTGAATTTCAACCTTCAAGTTTTCGTCAAACCTGAGAAATAACCGGGAAATGAGACAATATAGTAGATCCACGAGCAACAACATAATGAAGGCAGAAATTGCAATGGAGAGCCACTTGTTTACAATCCAAGAAAATATCCCAAGGATGATGGTTAGAATGACGTAAAGGGAAAACCGGTATCTACTGCAAATCATGATGTCTCGACTCGGAGTGGTAATATCACGTGTTTTCTCACGCGCGCGTTGCTCGTCACCTTTAATACTTGCCACGCGATATTAAACTTCTGTTCCAAGTCCTGCGCGATGATTATACAGGAAAAGAGTTGATTCATATCAATATCCAATACGCCGACCGGGTTGGACGATTACCACCCTACATTTTTGCTCGCATCGAGGAGATCTTGGCGGAGAAGAGGAAGAAAGGCGTGGACCTGATTCCCCTGGGAATCGGTGATCCCGATTTACCGACCTTGGAAGTGATCGTGGAAGAACTGAAGAAGCAAGTAGAGGATCCTGCGAATCACCAGTATCCAAGTAGCGCCGGTGAGCCAGATTTCCGAGAAGCGGTTGCCCGGTGGATGGAAAATAGGTTTTCGGTCGAGCTCGATCCTGATACCGAAGTGACAAACGTGATCGGTGGTAAGGAAGGTGTTGCAAACATTGCCAGAGCCTTCGTGAATCCAGGTGATATCGTGCTTTGTCCTGAACCGGGATATCCTGTCTATGCGAATGGTGCAACGAAATTATGCGACGGGAAACCATTTATCATGCCGTTATTGCAGGAAA
>WJJB01000392.1 GCA_014729935.1 Candidatus Bathyarchaeota archaeon
CAATGGAGCAAAAGATTTCTGAAAAGGGTGATTTAAGGGATATGGTCTTTTTTCACAAAAAAAACATAAAATCATAAACCACCATTTCTTCATTCCTAACAGGGAAATGATGCAGTCGCCCCATAACCGAGACTTGAGAAAGTCGATGAGGACCCCGTGACGACATGATCCCTACCCTAATCGAGCCAACTCATTTTCTTAGTGGTACTACGCTACCTCCCATCCTTTCGCGGAACCGGGAATTCCCTGCATCTCTTCTTTCGAGAACTTCTAAGAAAACGTAAAGGGTTTTCTTGTTCCTTTAAAATGAAAGAACAATCATTTAACAGGGGGAACTGCTTGTATTTTATACATGTTATCGCGTTGATGATCTCGAGAAATCGCGGGTCGCACGATAACGCGCATATCAGTTAGTTCCGGGTGACATACACGATGCCTGACTCAGGAAAGGGAAAGAAGAAACTTCTCATGGTGGGATTGGACGATGCTGGTAAAACCAGCATACTATCCCTTGTTAGGAACAAGATGATTGATGCAATATCATCGGATCCATTGGTGGGGAAACCAAGCACCGAGATCAACTTGCTGGGTAATCTACTTATCACAAAAGACTTGGGAGGCCACAAGAAATCAAAAATTCTCTACCTGGAGAATGCAGATTTCTTCGAGAATACCGATGTATTCCTCTTCGTGATAGATTTGCAAGATAAGGAACGGCACGAGCTTGCCGTTGAATACTTTGATGCATCCTTGGACATGTTCAAGCATCTCGACATTAACCCATTGGTTCATGTTTTCTTCCACAAGTTCGATGGTATCTACAAGGAAAATTACAATGATATGACTACGAGGGTGCGCATCGAATACACTCGATTGCGGGATCAACTGCTGGATATTGCCTCCAAGCACGGGATGGGTATTGAGGGCACTTTCAAGACTTCAATCAAGGACGAGTGGAGCTGTTATGATGCCTTCACGAATATATGGGGTTCCATCGTGCCCATGGTGGAAATCATGCAAGGGTACCTGGATGAACTCGTGGATAAAAACTCAGAAATCGGTGTTGCTATAATGCTTGATGAAAAGGGAAATCCCCTGGCACGTGCCTTCAATCTCCAAGAAGGCGTGGAGGTGGATGAATTGGCAACCATAGCCGCAAAATCGATCTCCATCTTGCTTGATTGGCAGCAGACCATTACCCAGGCAAGGATGGAGGAAAGCGATTTTGCCATCGTGGAAATCGAAGACCATGCCATCATGTTGCAAAGATTGCATGTATCAGGCAGGATTTTTTTCCTTTGCATTTATGCAATTGGGGGAAATTACAAGGAGCTACAGGTTCGGTTTGCAGATATCTCCTACACGCTGGAAAACTTGCTAAAAACGACTAAGTGATCAAGTAGAAAAGCATGCGATGGAGAACGTTATTCACGCGTTAACGTTTATATGCAGGTATTCAGCCAGTTCCTTGTACCTGTTTCGCACGGTTACCTCTGTAACATGGGCAACCTCTGCTATCTCTCGCTGTGTCCTTCGTTCCCCTTCCTTCAAGGATGCAATATACAATGCGGCTGCAGCGAGACCTGTTGGATCTTTTCCCACCGTGATGCTTGCCCTTTTGGCGTATTGCAATATCTTGATGGCTATCCGCTGGGCAACCCCTGATATGTGCAATTCCTCCCCGAAACGAGGTATGAAATCGATGGGTGAGGCAAGGGGGATCTTGATCTTGAGCTCACGGTAGATGAGACGGTAACACCTGCCCAGTTCCTTCTTACTAATTCTGGAGTGATTGGCGATCTCATCAAGGGTGCGGGGGATCTTCCTACTCCTGCATGCTGCATAGACTGATGCACCCACCATTGCCTCGATGGAACGCCCCCTGATGAGTTTCTTGTCGATAGCTTTCCGGTATATCATGGCAGATGCTTCCTTCACGCCACGTGGCAAGGAAAGCTGCGAGGAGAGACGATCCAGCTCTCCCATTGCATGTGCCAAGTTCCTGTCGACCGAGGAATGAACCCTGGTTCTTCGTTGCCACTTGCGCATGCGATATACCCTTGCACGCATTGAGGGGTCCAATTTCCTTCCATGGGCATCCCTGTCCCTGTAGTCAATAGTCGTGGATAATCCCTTGTCATGAACCGTGAGTGTTGCAGGACTACCAGTCCTTGCTCTTGCATTCTCCTCCACGGGACTGAATGCTCGCCAGTCAGGGCCTGGATCGACATTCTTCTCTTCGATAACCATACCGCATTCTTGACAAATTGATTCGCCCCTCGATGGATCGGTGAAAATATGCGTTGATCCGCATTCAGAGCACTTTAATGTTCTATCATCAACCAAATCCGCCATCACTTGACAATAGAAACAGGCTTAGCTGTTTTAAGGTTTACTATACTTACCTTGGTGGAAACCAATTCCATGAAAATCCTCTGGCAATTTCACTACTCCTGATGGAATAGCGACGAGTAAGCATGATTTATCAAGCTAGAACAAAGAAACCAAATACTTCCAATCATGGATTATCACGTTATTCATGCCGGGTAAAGATGATGCAGCATACTCTGGACACGAAATCGTGAATCGAGAGAACCTGCTTGATAGAATAAGGAGATGGGATGCACGAACATTCATGCGCGTGAATTCGTGGAAGGGACGAGCCGTTTCATGGTTGAAGTACTACACGCATATTGGTTTTTTCGGGACGTGGGCAAGCATCATCATCACGATGACTATCGTCTCTTGGGTTGGCCATCTTGGACTTGGATGGTTACTCGTGGAGTACCTCTACGCTAATCTTGGAAGTGCAACCATCATGACCATAATCAAGCACAAAATCGATAGACAGCGTCCATGCCTGGTATTAGATGATGTTACAGTGCGTACCCATGAACGGTTTTACAAGGGCTCGTCCTTTCCAAGTGGGCACACGCAATTCTTCCTTTCAAACATGTTACTTGTGACCATGGTAGTCGAAATGGGGCTTCCCGGTAGTCTCGTTCCCATGCTTATCATTACCATCGGGATGACGGTTCTGGTGGCATTGTCCAGGATATATATTGGGGTTCATTATCCCAGTGACGTGATTGTGGCTTTTGCCACGGGAATTCTCATTTTTCTATTGACCGTGTTTCTCTTTTTTCCATTCGTCTTCGAACCCCTGTATGGATGGCTTCGTTCCCTCATCCATTGATCCATGATCCATTCTCTTCCCTTGGGTGAGGTCACGTCTTCAATTGTTTAGAAAACGTCCACGATTAGTGGTGAATTCACGGCATGCACTCAAAGCCTGGGGAAAAAGAAAGGGAATCCTTTAAGCCGGTGGGACTGAATTCACATATTGATCAGATTCCCTGGGTCTCTCCTCAACAGGAGGCTCGGTTCTCATGCTATCATCCGTCTCTTTTCTGTCTGGTTTCTGGGAATTTTGCTCGTGAAGTTCCAGTAGTCCCACGGATACCTTCGTGGCTACTATCCCGCTAATGATCGGGAGTAGCATGTAGATGATGACCATTGAATCAACATCCAGTAAGAAGACGAGTGAAATCAGGAAAAACAAGCCTAATACGAATGAAATTGTCAACACGTCGCCGATTCCCTGCAAGATGCGTTTATTCATGGGTTCACCCGTTGGTTGGTTTTTGTCCAAGATATCTAGGAAATTTCTCGTTTATAACTCTATTGGTATTTAAGTGTAACGACTTTTGCAAGTCATTACTAGTTATCATAAGTTACATTATTAATGGTTTTTCAATGACGACCATCAGTGTGAAATCTAAAGGCTTATAGCCTTCTCGCCACTACTCAATGCGAAGATTTCTCCAAGGTACAACCATGAACGACACTTCAACTTCCGATTCGTTCGAGAACGTTTCACTCGTCTTCTTTGGCGGAAAAGGCGGGGTTGGAAAAAGCACGACATCAGCAGCCACCGCCACCCACTTGGCAAGATTGAATCCTTCGGCTCGCGTGCTTCTCATTAGTTTCGACATGGCCCACAATTTATCCGACTTGTTTGACACGGAGATCGGCGACAAGATAACAGAGATTCTTCCGAACATGCATGCCATCGAACCAGATGCAGAGAGATACACGGAAGAATTTGTCTCAACATTCGTGGAGAAAGCAAAATCTCTTGCCTATTCCTTGCCCATTGTGAAGAAATTAACCAATCTCGAGGAATACATCGAGGATAGCTTTTCCGCTGCCTCGATTCCCCTCGCAGTGAAAAATTCCATTTTCTTCGAGGAAATTATAACCAAAGCGGGCGAATTCGATGTTTTCGTCGTGGACATGCCCCCAACCGGGAACATGATCTCCATCTTCGAGGTCCCTCGAACCTCCATCCAGATTCTCTTGAAAAATACCTTGGAAAGCATGGATAAAGTAATCAGCTTCCTTCGCAAGATTCGAAAGATCAATCCCTTGCATTGGTTTAAATCCCCCAAGAAGGAACAAAGGAATACCGCAAGGGAACTCTTGGACATGCTCAGGGAGCTTGACAAGCGAGGAGATCTCGTCATGAAACTACTGAAAGAACGATCCTCCTTGCGATTCGTCAGTATCGCCGAGCGCCCCAGCTACGAGGAAATCCGCCGAGCGAAGCAAATTGTGGGGAAATACGTGCGCTTGGACGGTGTGGTCATCAACAAGATCAATCCACCATCTTGCCAATGCGAGTGTTGCATTTCTGAATCCGAGAACCAGAAGAAATACATTGATATGATCGAACACGAGTTTCAAGATCAAAATATCTGGAAAGCAGAAAAGATGATGACTGAAACTATAGGTATTGAGAAACTCGTTGAATTTGGAAAGATGCTTTACAAGAATAATGAGTATGGAGAGATTCTCCATCCCAGCATCAACGGGGATGACGATGTGAAGTGAATGTCCAGTTTGAACTTGATGCTCTCGCTTTTTTCACCAGGAGTGGCCATGTAACTTGGCAAGTGGGAAAAGAGCGGTTCAGGATGGATACGCCTGCATTTATCCCGAGGATTCACGAAGCTTTCCTTGATTTTACACCGTATCAAGAGACTTTGTCTGAAATTTTCCACCGTGAATGGACGGGCATGGCTGCATTACCGAATCTGGTTGGAGGCGGGAACAGGAGCATGGGCAAGAGGGCTCTATTATTCCTCGCGAACCAAGGGAATCACTTGATCCCCATGAGGGAGTATCCCTTCTTGATCGATAACACGAACGATTTGAATGAATCTATCCTTGTAGCACTTACTGGTCTCGATATCACCAATAATCCCCCACATGGGAGCTCACCAGCATGCAATGCCGTGCAAGATTTGCAAGACCATCAACGAAGAAAGATCGCCAGCGCACTCCTTGGCATGAACTCAAGCATCGCGCAAGATGTCTCGAATCTCGTGAATGCAAGCACCGATGGAACTGTGGAAGGCAAGGGACAAAAGCTTGACCTCCCGAGGTTCATCATATCCAAGCAGTTTGAACTGAAGCACCACCCACCAGCCCAACTGATGCAACATTCCAGGTCATTACACGAAAGAATCCCATTGGATGTCATGCGAATTTCAGATGTTTCCTGTCTACCCCGTGATGCAACCATGCTAGTGCATGCTGGTTTTGATGGTCTGCTTGAAAATGGCTTGTTAGAAGCAACATCTCGCAGGAAGTACCTGTTCCAAGGCGAGATCCTCGATATATCCTCCCGAAAAGTACTTCCATGCACGTGCAAGCATTGCATTGCATTGCAAGACCAAGATTTCCGATACTTGGACACGTGGGAAATGCAAGTCTTGCTGTACTGCCATAATCTCTTGCAAATGGCAAAGGCCGTCGCTTTCCTTCGTGAATTGATTCGAGACGAAGGTTTCCGGCATCACGTGGAAGTTTGGTCCCATGGGTTACCTTCCCATGGAATATGGCTTTCCTTTTTTAACGATCACGTGAAAAAATTGGCAAATAAGCTTCAACCACTCGATTTGAAAAAACCGGTTCCTTTAACAGGTGTTGCCTCGTATTTCAGGCCAGATATCGTCAGGTTCAGGCACAAGGTGAGCCATTGGTATCACTTTCCCTGGCGAACTAGAATCGTCGTATTGCTGCCGTGTTCCGCGAGGAAACCTTACAAGGATTCAAAATCACATCGGAAATTCATTCAAGCCATGAATCGTGGCTGGGAACGGTGGAGCCAGGTTAGTAGCGAGTTAATGATCACCTCGCCCCTTGGAATCGTTCCAAGACAGGTTGAGGATTGTTTTCCAGCAGCCCATTACGACCTGCCTG
>WJJB01000393.1 GCA_014729935.1 Candidatus Bathyarchaeota archaeon
CGTTGCCAGCACCGCACGCTGGGGTAGCCAATGGCGGTCATCACGGCATCTGGTTTTTGCGCTATCACGTCACACGTCCCAGATTCACTCTCTGGAGCTTACATGTCGCACTCCAAGTTCGTCCAGTTTATAGCTATCTGTGCCGGGCTTGCGATGA
Organism: Candidatus Bathyarchaeota archaeon; assembly: GCA_014729935.1. GTDB lineage: Archaea > Asgardarchaeota > Lokiarchaeia > Sigyniarchaeales > Sigyniarchaeaceae > WJJB01. The sequence continues at coordinate 158 of WJJB01000393.1, forward strand.
TCCCCGGGTGTTGCTAAATGACATGGGATTCCAGCGGAAAACTGGTAAAAAGATCGGGAAAATAGGTGATGGAGTATGGTGATGCTTTGACTCAAAAAAGAAAAAATCGCGCATTACTCCCGTTTTTCCATGAAATACCAAGCTAACATGATACCAATTTGTTGCAGGGCTAGGAAAATGCCAACAATCCAGAAATACGGCACTAATTGACTTGGCACGGAACTCGGGCCTACGGACATTTCAATATCCATCGCGTCGGCGACCATACTTCCCAAGAACCCATGGATGATGCCAAGCGCGAAAAGATTCCTATTTTGGTCTTTCATGAAGAACCACGAGAGAATGATGCCAAGGATGGTTGTGAAACCGAGTAATGCCCATGCTGGAACATGGATCAAGCCAAAATATGAACCACTGATAATCGCGACGATGGCACGTTTTTTCCAAAGCTTCTTCTCCTCGCCTTCAGCTGGAGACTCGATGGCAGGAGTAAATCCCTTTCGAAACCTAGTTCCGAAATATCCCGCGAACAGGAATTGCTGCAAAGCACCCCAGAATATATATCCAAGGAAATTCAAGAAGAACCCGCCAACATCGAAATCGACGAAAGCATCGGGATCGAAGGCGATGATGAGCAAGAATAGGCTACTTCCCAAAATCGCAATAACAAGCAACGCGACTTTTAATGCATTCAAGAAATTATCAAGCCTGATAACAAAGAAGATGAGCAGGAAACCCATTGCAGCACCGATACCGAAGATGCCGATCTTTCCACCAATGCTATCTTGCCAATCGATGACATCCGTGCCAAGATCCAATGCATCTGCCAAATCTGCCCAGAATAACACGAACGCAATACCTGCCACCACGGGTAGCGTGATTACGGGAATCAATATTTTTACCCGAGTGTTTCCGCCTTCTTTAATGGACTTGATAATATACCGGGGGTCTCCCATGCCCCATCCCTTCAGCGTATCCCGATGGATGATGGGACTGGTGAACATGAATAACGCGAGACATCCAAGAATGATATAGGAGACTAATGGATCCTTGCCCATGATATCGAGGGGGAACCACACGCCCCACATGATGATTTGCAGGAGGCTCATCATCAAGACGGCTTCGATGAAATTTGCCTTCCTGCTGAACATATCTTGTTCTAGCTCACCTGCAACGTTAACCAGGGTTTTCGATTCTTTTTTCCTTCTCTTCATGATAGCGCACCTTGATACCTTTTATTATCCTTTTCACCTTAAAAGTATACTTTGGAAAAACCATGCATCGATGCCATTTCCCTTCAAACCACGGAACCAAGCGCCTCCAGATCGAGGTCCTTGATCTTTTCACGTGATGGTATCCCAGTTCTTCGATCCCAATCCCTGAAGGTGTAGTAATCTTCAAGCTGCCGTTCCAGGTTGGGAACATGGCCCTCGGTACCACCATCAAGGGGTTCAAGCAGGATGCCCGGTAATTTTTCTTCAGCCGTTTCATAACCCAAGTTCAAGTTCACGAGTCGATGCAAGGTCATGATGCGCGTGCCACATTTCATGATGGATTTTGCATCCATTTGGATTCCCGTGGCACCCTCAAACAGATCTGCAACGAGATCAATGGTACTTGGTACGATGAAATTGCACATGGACAGGGATTGGAACACGGCTCGCAAGTCTTGAAGCCTTGCAACGCAAGCAGCCACACCTTCCTCCTCGAATCGATCGATGCAATGAATCCCCACATCATCGAATGGAGCACCCATGGAGGTGAGGTAGTACTGTGCTGTTTGGTGGCAAGCACCCCGGTGGGATGTCGCGTATTCCAAGGCAGAACCAAGGTAAGCTCGTGGTTCATGGAATGGTACTGCCATACCATTCACCGCCGCTATTTCATCTTTGGGAACCCCTAGCTCCTTCCCTGCTGCAACTATTCCGTTAGCCAATATTCTACCGAGTCCTTCCCTATATGCGATTTGTTTAATCAGCACCAAGGCGGGATCGATATCCCCCCACTTCAATTCCAAGCCACCCGCATCCTTTTTAGAGAGCATCCCCTTGTCTTGCAGGTAATAGGCGAATGCGATGGCGATGCCGCACGATATGGTATCCAATCCAAGTTCATTGCACAGGTAATTGGCCTTGGCGATTCCTTCCAAGTTATTGCACAAGATGGAAGCGCCGAAACTGCCCAAGGTTTCGTATTCCGGGCCATCAACCTGTCCTGGAGTCTCGTATTTCCCGCCCTCCACCTCCACGATCCTACCGCAGCCGATGGTGCATTGCCTGCAGTACTTGTTTTTCTTCAGGATGGTTTCGGACATGCTAGAACCGGAGATATCATATGACCCGTCCCACGTTCCTTGGGTGAAATACTTGAAACTCAAGTCACCCGTGATCGCAGCCATGTCCAAGTATCCAGCGGTGCCAAGTTCCTTGAACATGTTATTGGTAAAGTTTCTACCAATCTCTTCGAGCAATTGCTTCCTGGCGGTATCAAACTTCCCCCTATCCGCGATTTGAAGTTTTTTTGTCCCACGGACTGCCACGGCCTTCAAATTCTTGCTCCCCATCACGGCGCCCATCCCAGTTCTCCCGGCGGCACGTCCCTCGTCATTTATCACTGCTGCATACGAAACAAGGTGTTCGCCAGCAGGCCCGATGGATGCAACACGAGTTTTATCATCACCTGCTTGTGCTTTAAGTACTTGCTCGGTTTTCGATGTGGTTTTTCCCCATAATTCCCCGGCATCCCTTATTTCGACATCTTCGTCAAGGATCGATAGGTAACATGGCGTTTCACTTTTACCAGTCAAGAAAATGCCATCCAATCCCGCGCGCTTGAGCTCCGCGCCCCAGAATCCACCTGAATTGGATTCCCCCCAGATGCCAGTAAGTGGTGATCGAGCGCAAATAACGTGCCTACCGCAGTTTGGAGCGTTGGTTCCAGCGAGTGCACCAGCCATGAAAACGAGGGGTGCCCCCGGTGATAATGGTTCCATGCTTGCTTCGAGTAAGGGATACAGGATGCGTGTTGCCAATCCTGCACCACCTATGTATTGCTTGTACAGGTTCTTGTCCAAATGAACAATATCCAAGGATCTAGTAGTCAAATCTACCTTCAGGATTTTTCCCGTGATTGCCATGTGTTTCATTCACCTGTTGGTTATCTCACGTTGGGAGCAAAAAAAGGTTAGTTAATCCCCTAGCCCATGATTTGAGGAGGGGAGCATTGCTTTACATGGTCGTGAGACGCATGTGGGACGCACGCTTCACGACCACGTCTATGAGCGTTGGTTTATCGCTTGCAAGTGCCTGATCGAATGCTTCGCCAAATTCAACGAAATCACTAACCTTAACACCCTTGACACCCA
>WJJB01000394.1 GCA_014729935.1 Candidatus Bathyarchaeota archaeon
CTGGTGCACCGCCGAGTATATTTGGGAAGTGGCAGACAAGCATGGCATCCCGGCATTCATCATGAATTACCCGGCTGGATGGCCCGCCACTCTTGAGAACGGTTCCATGAGCCTATTCACGTGGCGTGTACCTGAATCGAAACATGCAGTAATGGCATCTCCTGCCACCCATGGATTCACGATGGCACATCTTGAGAGCAATGATGACCAAGATGGACATCCCATTGGAACCATGCATGCCGTATCAATACCCCCATCAAATCTACCAGCATCCCTGGATTCAAAGAAACCCATCTTCATGGCACATCTCAACTTGATTCCATCCAAGGTGGGAAACGAAGTGAAAGGCATACCAGTAAAGGCGTTCTTCTGGCCGTCAAATCCCGATCGCGAGGACGGGGATGATACGGGGACAATCGTAATGCTGGAAATCACCGATGGTACTGGAAAATCATGTGATTTCATCCCGATACGGAAATCGTGGAGTGATTGGATCGTTCACTTCGCATCCACGGATCATGGCACCGTGGAGGTCATGTTCAAGGCTCGATTGCACGACCTAGCAACCAACGAATCAACATGTACCATCGATATTTCTACCATTTACAGGACGCGCGGGTGGACGTCTCCAGGGGAACTTGGGCGGGAGCTTATCAAGCATGCGTTCCCCATTGACTTGCACTTGGACGACCATGAGGTGGAATTCATGTTCGAGGGCGCCATGCAGCCATATATCGATCGAGCAAGAACCGAAACGCGTGGCATCGTCAATGCCATCGAGCACGTGAAAGAAACCGCAGGTTGGCAACTGTGCATGTTCCACGTGCACTTTCTCGATAGCCTCAATCACAAGCTCCTTGCCAAGTTGCACGTGGATTCCCCCGTGCATTCCGAAAGGGCTGCAGTGGAAGCACTGGATTATATCAGAAAAGCATATACCATCGTTGACGAGATGATGCAAGCATTGCTGGACAGATGCGTGGATGACAACACGAATATCATCCTGGTGGCGGATCACGGGGCGATTCCTAGCTGGAAGGTCGCAAATATCCCTGCGGCCTTGGAACGGGCTGGATTGCTTGCCTACAAAGAACCAGACCATCACGGGTACCGCGCCATCGATTGGAGCAGAACTCGTGCGTTCCCCTACTTGGAACCACCGTACATCTGGGTGAATCTTGAAGGGCGAGACCCAACAGGCATTGTATCACCGGCAGATCTCGCGGCCACCTGCGACGAGATCATCGAATGCCTCAGGGAGATGCGTGATCCAGAAACGAGAAAGCGCGTTGTACGCGCGGCATTCACCCGCGAGGAGGCAGCAGTGCTCCATCAAGATGGACCCAGGGTGGGTGATGTCGTGTATCTCTTAGACCCACCCTACCAGCTGTTCGACGGGCGCTTGGATGGCCTTGACCCGTCCCTCTGGCCTGGCGATCTCCATGATGCCCCGCTGGCGTACCAAGCCACCACGTGCTTCGGTGCACATGCATATTACCTGCCAACTGCACGGGTTGGTGAATATTCAGTAAGTTCACCATTCATTGCACGGGGACCGGCATTCAAGGAAGGGGTGAGACTTGAGTATCCAGTGAATCTCTTGGATTTAGCTCCCACCATTGCACACTTGCTTCACATTCCACCACCAGCGCAAGCCAAGGGCAGGATCTTGCGAGAAATACTCCGTTGAGCCAAGGTATTGAAAAAGAAGAAGTGGATTCCTGCTCACGTGAAAATGGTGCTAGCAGGGGGACCCTGTTGTTGCTTGTTGGACATTTTGTTCTGCTGATTTCGGATCTGCTCAGCCAACTCTTGCAACTTGGACTTGATTTGCTCATCACGCTCCAACAAATCTTCCACGTCTATGTTAAAGAATGGGAAGATTTCATTAAGAGCTTCGATCAATTTGGCTGCACTACCCGTGGCGGGTATATGTTTTTGCACGGGAGCAATCAAAGCCAAGCCATTGATATCACGTTCGATTGCTTCATTCAAGATGAGGGCTTCCATGCCAAACGTCATTCCCTTGGGAATTGGCTTGATACTCTCGATTTCATCCAGCCTAGATTTCATGCCATCATCAGAGGCATAAAGAACCACGATCTCATCCACGATATCAACCAAGATCCCGATCAAGGTGACAACGGTTGTCACACCTAGACCTGAAACATGATCCATGAGGGCATGCGCCAGGTCGTGGAGGGATTCCTTTTGCAACGGCACCTCAGACACGGCGACTAATCTTTTTGCTGGATTCGTGGTCGAATCGGCGTATAGTCTGAATGGATGCTTTACCTTCCCATCCAAGAAAACTGCCACCGGGGGGAATTTCGTGCAATTCATGTACCCGATTTCTTTCATTTGCAACTTATCTATGATGTAATCGGAAGAGATGTTTCCTACTAATCCAGCGTTCGCGATCCCGACAACCAAAACGGCATCATCGGCAACACCACCTTCCATGTCGATCTTGCTCATGTATTTAGCGTCTTTTTCACTCATGGTCTTGCATTCCTCTTGCGGGCTCTTTAACCCGCGCGCGTTAACCGGGTAGCCGTTCTTAATATAACTGGTTCTTATCGCTTGGTGGCGATACCTTGCACCAGCTTTTCACGACAAGGTGATCAAGGTGCAGGTGGGTACGGATGCATCGACAAATGGATGGTATTCTCAAGATTTTTAAAACACCGGTCGGAGAAGACATCAAATCCATCCAGGGATGCATGCATGTTACATCTATCAGGTATGTCCAGGTTATGCAGATAAGCCAAGTTTGCAATAGACTGCGCCAGACCGTGATGAATGACTTGCAGGATGCGCATGGAACATAATTGCTCCCGAAACTCAACGAGGATAGTGCACGGGATCGCCAATTGGAATAACAAATCCCCTGATACACCAGAGATAAGAAAATGACGAGTAAGAACGAAATCGCTCGAATACTCCATGAAATAGCTGACTTGCTGGAACTGCAAGATGTGGCATTCAAGCCCAGGGCTTATAGAGCAGCTGCACGCCAGGTTAGAACCACATCTAAGGGTACTGACGAGCTTGACTCCTTGGAAGTTCTCACCGCCATGGATGGTATCGGTGAAAGCATCGGGAAGAAGATCTTGGAAATCATCGAGACGGGATCATTGGATTACTTGGAAAGCCTTCGTAAAAAGGTACCTGGCACCATGGTGGAACTGGTCAAGCTAAATGGGGTGGGCCCAAAAACCGCAATCAAGCTCAGGAGGGAGCTGGGGATCACGTCCATCGACCAACTAGAAAATGCAGCCAGGGATGGCAAGCTCCGGGATCTCGACGGTCTTGGAAAAAAAACCGAGCAAAATATCATCGATGCCATTGATTTCTTCCGAGCACATCAAGGACGATCAATCACCGGGCACGTGATGGATGTCGTTACCAAGTTGAAAGAAAATTTCTCTTCGATCGAGGGGGTGGACGACGTGGTGATCGCAGGATCTTACAGGCGAGGCAGGGCAACCGTGGGAGACTTGGACTACGTGATACTTTCCAGCAATCCTGCCATTGTCAATGAATCCGTCATCAACTTGAATATCGTGTCGAAGGTGCGGGCGGCAGGGAAGAAAAAGACCTCCATCATCATCGAGCAAGGATTGCAGGTGGACATCCGCTATTTCACCTTGGAAAGTTATGGTGCCGCGCTCCTGTATTTCACGGGTTCCAAGAATCATAACGTGAAACTGCGGAAAGTAGCAATTGATAAAGGTCTAAAATTAAACGAGTTTGGATTGCACGATGGTGAAACGCAAGAACGCATCGCAGGTAGGACCGAGAAAGAAGTATATGGTGCCCTTGGCATGGAATGGATCACTCCAGAGATACGTGAGGACCGGGGAGAAGTGGAAGCAGCCATGGAAGGCAGGCTACCGGAACTCGTCACCCGGGAAAACATCAAGGGAATGTTCCACGTGCATACAAGCTGGAGCGAGGGAAACGATACTATACAGGAAATGGCAGTTGCATGTCGCGATGCCGGGTATGAATACGTGGCAATATGTGACCACGCGGGTTCCCTTGGCATTGCTGGTGGTTTGATGGATGACGAGATCCGGGATCAAATCAATAAAATTCATGATGTCGATACCAAGCTTGATGGGATTACCTTGTTAACTGGTATTGAGGCAAATATCGATTCTGAAGGACATTTGGATGTGCAGCAGGAAATACTTGATGATCTTGACGTGGTCGTTGCCAGCATTCACACGGGATTTAACCAATCGCGTGAAAAAATCACGGAAAGAATTTTAACAGCAATGGCGAATGATGCTGTAACCATTATAGGTCACCCCACCGGTCGCTTGCTAACCAAGAGGGACAGCTACGATATTGATTTGGACAAGGTGTTCGAGCGAGCGGCAGGATTAGGCACGTGGATGGAGTTGAACGCCTACCCGACGCGGCTTGATCTCTCGGGAAGCAATTGTATGAAGGCAAAAAGGGCGGGATGTACCATTGCCATCGGATCAGATGCACACGACATTGCGCACCTCAGGTATATGACGCTTGGAATCAAGACCGCGAGACGCGGTTGGCTCGAGCCTGGAAACGTGGCAAACACGAAAGGTGTCGATGAATTGTCATTGTGAGCCACGGTTTTCAGTTCCACCACACGTGTCATAATCTCGGCACGATCTCAAGGCATCCTGCATGATTTACTCATGCAATGACCCAACCTGAGCGACGCGTTCAATGAAGCTTTTCTACCATTAGTAAGACACCATCACTTAACTGATCACGAATCTTTTTTTCCCATTTCTCGTTCGATAAGATAATACCTGCATTCACACAGGGGGATAATGCGACATGAACTGGCGAATGAAAGTTAAAGCGTTTCGATGGCACCATTGCTGGAAATGCAAGTTAACCATCTTACTTGGTATCTCGTGCATTTCGATGCTCACCATGCAATTCATGATGACTCACGATCAAGATCCAGTCTTTTCCATGGACAAGCAAGGAAAAAGGACGGATTGGGTATTGGATACAAGCAGCGGGGTGTCATTCGTGCAGTTGCCACGGGTAAGCCAGAAATACATCAGCCCTGATACCACCCCCGGTCAAGGGGACTCTACCATCTTCTCATTCTCGGTTGATCAAGCCGTTAACTTCACCTTGAACGTGTCTGCATATTATGAGCCCATGAACCTGCCGTTTTTGTTTCCCATCCAAGATTCTTCTGCATGGTTCCTTGATAATGGAACATGGTTGGTTGCGTGCATCGAGGATAGGCTCAACCCAACCGATGAAAGAGATATCATTCTCGGGATCGGGGAAAACGCCAAGGACTTGAAATGGAAAACGGTGGGAGCAGCAAACATTACCAATGGGATGAGCATTGCAGTACATGGTGATACCATCACGATCGTGTACCTGGAAAAGGGATCTACCGGCATGGGCGATCCGGACGATTGGCCGGTGGAACGGGTGAGGTATTTCATCTCGGAGGATTTCGGGAATTCATGGGTTAATGGCACCTTGTGGGACGCATCAGGTTGGACTCAAGCGTGGTTTTCTGGTATCACGCTGGAGGTATACCAGGGAAATTTCTCGTGTGCATGGGGATTTGCGAATGCATCTGAATCAATGAAACGAGAGCAGAGCACAATTTGGGAAAGTCGGCACTCCGGGAGTGCAGGTGAGCCGTGGACCACCCCAACAAATTTAACTTGTCTTGGCTATCAAAGCGTGCACGCCTACAGGCCGAAATTCTTGCAAGATCACGTTAGCGGGATGTTATACCTGCAAGTTAACAACGTTTCCTCGCCAAATAACTACTACGGGATATTATACGAGCTTGGAAATGGCATCAATGGAACCACGTGGACGGATGCGTGGGAGCTTACCCTGGAAGCGGAAAACATGGAAGAACCCATCGTTGATTGCGCCTTGGACGATGCCACGGGGATCTTCTATTTCGTGAATAACACCACATGGGAGGACGGGATCAGGAATGCTTCTGGGTGGAAGGCTCCAGTGGGAGATATCGATCCATGTGAATTGCACGCGTTAAACGACAGGTTCACCCTATTAGCACACCAAGGACCAAAAATGCATTGCAGTAGCATTTTAACAGTATCTGGGGCTATATCAGGCGGCTTGCTAGATTGCGAGCCGGGATTCAATTTCAGGAACATTAATGGCACCCTTGAGCCCTACCAAACCTATAGCGTGTCGTTTGATGGAAAGGATGCATTTGGGAACTCTCATAATGCAAGTGCTTATTTATTCAGAGTGGATACAATATCAGATACCATGGGAAGCACCGAATCAATGATCGTTGTCGAGGTGGATGATACAATTGCGAGTTGCAACGTTGAAACGTCCGGGCAGTATATCTCTCCATCGGCATCCCCGGGTATCAAGGACGTCATGCAGTTCTCCATGAATGCTTCGAAGCACGGAATTGCATCGTTATTCATAGAATCAAATGAATCAGTAATTGCGGAGATTAATGTAACGGACGGCTCCGACACCTACGGGCTTTTGGCTACCTGCGGTGATGGTAGAACCAATTACCTGTTCCATGGCATCACCGAAGGCGTGACCAATAATGGCGTGAGATTCACCAGGTCGTCCGATGGTGGACTGTCTTGGTCGAACGGTGAATTGATCTACGAAACCGTGGAACGGATCGAGTCCATCATAGCAACGAGTTCCGGGGATGAAATTTACTGCTTTGTGAAAGATGAAGTGAACTACATGCTGTTTCACTCGCTCGATTCCGGCGATAGTTTCATGAAATCATCATTACCTGGCAGGATAGATGCATTCACTAGCGATGCCGTTGCGTGGCGGTCTTCTAGTAACTCTAGCCATTTCTCCATCAATATCTCCAAGGATCATGGATACGTGTGGAAATCCTTCTTGTCCATCCCGAAAGCACCCTTGATGGCAGGATATAGCATCCTCGAAGGTGCTGCATTTGACCCCACATCTGGAAATTATTCATTCTTGCTGGTGAATGATAGCTCATTGGACACTGCCTTTCTCACTGTTACCAATGACGGCAGCGTGTTTACCATTTCCGAGAATATTAGCACTGGAGGTTCCTATTTCTTGGAAAGTCACGGTGGCACCATGGAACTTGACTGGTGGATAAACTCGACGGGGCAAGGGGAGTGGATAATCACGAGCTCTCATTATTCCGTGATCAACATGGAAAACCTTGAAGCAGCACTCGCATGCACCACGACGACTGGTGACGGCACTTTCACCCCGTGGCGGAACTTCACATCCATCACCCAGGGGTTCCTGCCCTCCACGTTCATCTTTTGGGACATTCATTTTCCTGTAAATGCCACGCCGTGCTTTGCGAATCTCCATTTCGATCCCATCCTGCTGAAGGGAACACAAATCACCGTCCATGCAGCATCACCACTGGTCTTTTCCAAATCGATACCAGTATCACCTTCCAGTATGAATCATATCAATTTCGCGGGAGCAAGCGGTAACGGCTTGATGCTGGCGGATGGCACTTACCATTGGTGGGTCCGTTTCACCGACAGGGTTGGTCACGTCTCCATCACGGAAGGAAATTTCACCATCGACAACATGGCACCAGTGGATATCTCTGACGAGATGTATACCTCGCCAGTATTGCCCTGTCCATCCATGCCTACCAACATCACGGTAAGCGTGGTTGAAAGCCATCCCGGGGGTGCAATCCTCTCGTACCGGACGAACCCCGGGAATCCATGGACTGAAGTGTCAATGGTCATGCTCGCGATGCTTGGAGACACCGTGAATTATTCCGTGGTTCTTCCAGCCCTGAATACCACCACTGTCTATTGGCAAGCCATGATAATCGATGCGGCGGGGAACGGGATCCCGGTTGATGATAATGGTCAACCATATAGTTACCGTGAGCCGGCGATCTCGGTGGAAGAGCAAACTGACCCTCCGGATGAACTCGATCTCTCGGAGAGCGGGAGCTTCACGGTTACCTTGATTATCACCGCCGACGAGGAGTTCGTGGATAATATCACCATTGCGTATCGCTTCGACGATGGGAATGGGTGGAATTATGCCATCCTCGATCGAATCACGGGATCGGTCCACGCGTACACCTTCCAAGATTTTTCTCCATCCATCACGCTCCTTGAATATTACATCACCGTGCATGATATTTTCGGAAACGATAAACCCACTGGCATTCAACAGTCCGTGCAGGTCATACCATCCTTGCCAGAATGGAACATCACCGAAGACCAACAGGTGACCATCTTGTTTGCAGCGTTGGCAATCGGGCTGGTATCGGGCTTGGTTTTCTCCTTGATCGTGAAGCGCTCCGACCCCCTTGTTGTCAAGCGGGGGAAGGGGGGAACGCATGAACAACGACGGGCAGGTACATCTCATGATGCAGGACACCAGGCAGGTGCTGCTTCCATTCCCGAACCGCAGAAGGTCCTTGCTCGTGATGATGATTCGCACATTACACAAGGTTTCCAAGGAAAATCCTTCAAGAACATGAACATCGCCATCACCATCACGGGATCAATCATGTTGATCACCATCCTCTTGGCCATGATCAGCATTGCCATCTTTTCTTTCCCCGAGGGTAGCATGCTTGCACTTGCTGGCACCTTCCTCTGTGCGGTGGTCCTATGGATGCTTCTAGCCATCAGGGCCATCATGAAAACATTCCATGATGATAAAAGGAAATTGGCAAGTCGCCCCCTCATCTTCATCACGGGATTATCCATCTTCATCATCCTGGTATCCATCCTGCTGATTGGCAATGAGGTTCCCTGGTGGCGTGTCCGGGTAAACCAGGAAGCCTATGATTTCGGCGATATCATGCTGCCCGGCATGATCACGTCCCTTGCCAGCACGTTCTTCTCGTCAATACTTCTGCTCACGTGGTCCATCTCGAGGAACGTGGAAAGGGTTCAAGAAGAGCTGCACAGGGCAAGGAAGCATAACATGAATCCAGGATGGTTATTGAGGAAGAGGCACGCGGAATTATCGATTCTCATGAACTCTGTTGGGTTGAAGGCACTCGTTTTCACCGTGATCATTGGATCTACCATAATTTTCGCCAGTGACCTTAGTACCTACACGATCCAAGGGTTAACGCTCATCGTGCCATTCATCATCGGCACCGCGTCCATGATATTAGCAGGCATGCTTTACCGACGCAAAAAAATCAAGGAAACATTTCCAATCGTCCTGGATCACCTCATCACCTGTCACGAGTGCGGGCAGAGAACGGCCATGGGTGGAACCTATTGTGAAAGCTGCGGCACCAAGCTGATCAAGGGAACTAGGAAGGAACAAGGTATTCGCTGTACGAATTGTAAGAGTGTGGATCCCGTCGATGCTCGAAATTGCCGGTATTGCGGTGCCATGCTCTCAGGGAATGAAGACTCTAAAAACAGCAAGGA
>WJJB01000395.1 GCA_014729935.1 Candidatus Bathyarchaeota archaeon
AGGCTATCCAATCTCTAAAGCACGGCATGCGATTCATCTTGATAGAAAGGACTGGAGGGGTGGCACACACTATACCGGGGGACATAAGAAAAGAAATTGAAATATTCGACAGCATGGATGAAGTGCCTGCCTTTATCAAGCAATGCATCTCGAAATCACCGGATTAGCCAGAATCAAGGCTTGGTAATTGCAATATTACCGAACTCCTCCTTGAATCGACTTATGCAATTCGAGATGATCCGTATGGCATCGTCGTGCCCGTGCCATTTCTTGACCTTCGCGTAAGCAGGTTCCTCGAGATTCTTGTAAGTATTGAAGAATTCCCTAATTTCATCAATGTAATGTCTTGGTAAATCGTCCAGATCATCCATCTCCCCGAAAAAGGGACAATCTCGTGGAACCGACAGGATTTTCTCGTCGCGCCCCTTTTCATCCTGCATCACGAGAACACCAATTGGTTTCACCCTAGCTAGCGTCATTGGTTGAGTGGGAGTATTGCTTATCACCAAGACATCAAGTGGATCTCCATCAAGTGCATATGTCCCAGGAATGAACCCATAGTCCTGGGGATAAACCACGCTTGAATGCAATACCCTGTCCATGATTAGCAAATTCGTGCTTTTCGATAACTCGTATTTCTTGTGAGTTCCCTTGGGGCATTCTATAAATGCATATAACAGGGAGGGAGGATCAGGTCCCGGAACTATATGCTTCCAATATATCATGTCATCATTCATGTCTTGTAACCTATGGCGTTGAATAATAGTTCCAAGCTTGGAACACCTTCAATTCTTTCGCTTCCATTTATGATCGTGACGGGAACACCTGTAACCCCGTACTTTCTTGCGATGTCCGGGTTTTCGTATGACTCAATGATGTCGATATTCAACCGGCCATTGGAATCAATGACGATGGAATTTTCTATCAATGCCGCCTGTGAACAATAGGGGCACGTGGGAGTAACGATCAACTCTAAATTTGCTTCCTTCAGCTTTTCAAGCTTGTCATCAAGCATCCCGCTAAAAATTGTTTTCCTTGTTGACGCCATGTATATGGTATAGATGAATGGTGAGGTTTCCAATCCCATTGGTGCCCCAGTATAGCGAATACCAAGATTCTCGAATAACACGGTTGGAGCCCTGGTGACATTCAATTTCTTGCACGTGGCAACCTCATCAATTATTGAAATTTCCTCAAATGCAAGTAGATTAGAGCCTTTCGCAAGCTCTTCTACAAGCGAGGCGGTGTCCTCGCAAGCGGGACATTGCCGGTAGCCTTCCGCCGTCAAGGTAGTAATGACTTTCAATCTAACGGGATTTTTCAAGGAATCCAACAAACGCCTGATATCAGCAGCACTCAACTCATTCACTGGTCTCTCAGCACCTCGAATTCGTCATCAAATCGGAACAGGTTGCCATAGGAAAGGATAGTATTAAAGCAATGATAAGCATGTTGATAGGCAAGGATAATTAGCTCAAGCTCAATCAAGGAAAGCAGGTTTCATGACATGTCGGGCACGTCACCCTAACATTGGCGGCATTCCAACCCTTGGATTGTTTCATGAGAAGCAAATCTCCACATTTCTTGCACGAGATGATTATTGAAAATAATTCCCCACATGTCTTGCATGAATACAAGCAAGATCCTTCCAGGGGTTTAACCAGTAACTGCAAACTACACTTCGAGCAATAAAATCTCGTGAGATGAAGAATTCCACCGGAATGGGTATTGAATTGAATAAATTGCCTCTTGGTGGATTTTTTCCTTGCTAATAAATGCAGGCTGGTATCTCTTTGTGTCGCAAGATTATTATCAGTCATTGGAGCCATTTCTTGGCCTATTATGTCATCCAAGTCATTATATGCACGTGACACCTTGGGAGCAATGGAATCATTGAAGGAGGGGGTGATGATTCTATTCGAGTCACCGGAGTCTCTATTCGTAATTATCCTCGCAATATCAATGCCACCATCAACCCAGTCTTCCGGAATATCGAGGGATGATACCTGCCTGTACAGCCTGTACATGCCATTGTATATTTCTACTGGATACGCTTGAACTGACTTTTTATTGCGTGATCTCCGGTTAATCAAAATGGCTGTGGTTGAAATACCAATCAGGGAAGCACTTGCAATCAAGAGCATGATGAAAAGCCCATTCCTGGTATCTTGATTTGTGTCAATGATCACCTCGCGTGTTGGGGATGAAACAATCTGCCAACCATCGTGGTATTGGAAGCTGATATCATGTGAACCTTCTTCCACCCGTGCGATGGCTTCATAAACTACGCCGCGGGTGAAATCGGGATCCCCATTCTCGTGGCTCAAGGTAAAAGCATGAATCTCATGATCAATCCACAATCGCAATTGCTGGGGTTGGGAACCATCCAAATCCCTGAAAGACACCAATACTTGCAAGTTTCCCGATGGAAACTTACCAGAATTTATCGAAAGTAGCTCCACTTGGGATGGATGAAAATTCCCATCAAGGGGATAGCGGAAAAACAACATGCGATGTTCCATTCCCTCTTTTTCCTTCATTCCCGCGCACCATGCTCCAGTGATGAAAAGTGAATGTTCGGCTACGATGGCATTGAATGCCGTAACATTCATGGAAGGATTCCACACGCGTTCCATCTGGCGTGTTCCATTTGTTCCATAAGTGAATACAGTAATGCGATTCTCCCGCGAATTGGTATCTATAGCATTTCCCACGATATAAATTGCATTCTCATCGCAATTAACAGACACGCATTGCTCTTCCTGCTGGGACCCCCAAGTCCGATACCACGTAACCACGGGTGAACCATCCGTTGAGGTTTTCACTAGCAAGTAGTCTGATTCCATCCCCGAACTCCCTGGAACACTTCCAGTTATGTATACGTCATCATCCTTCACGCAAATATCATTGGCACTTTCCCTGCCGTCCTCCATGATGAACCATGAAAACAACTCCGCTCCTTCCAATGTCCACTTCTGGTAGTGAATGCCATTCAGCCCCTGCGAGTCATAGCTGCAAGTATACAGGTATTCACCATCGGTACAAATTCCCCTCCCTTCTTGAAAGCCATTGGAGCCTTGACGGTACCAATCGAGTGTTCCATTCAATGAACAACATGCGAGGAATTGCCTGATTTCTAGCGATGCATCCACGGTGGTTCCGAATATGAAAACCTTGGTGCCATCAGTCGTGATGCTATTCGCCGACTGTTTACCTGGAAGCAACCAGTGGGATTGACCAGCAAAGAAGCCTGTGGTTGTCCAACGAATTAAAACGATCTTTTCGTTACTGAGATCATCACATGCCACGTATACATGCCCATCATGAGCCACCATTGCTTGAACTTGAATATCCTGTTCGAGGAAAATGGAAACATTCCATGCTTGCTCCCCACCCCGGTTCCAGCAGGTCATGATAATTTCCCCCGTCGAAGGCTTTGAGGTGCATGTAAAAAATTTTCCCGCTTCTTCGCAGGCAAGTGACTTTGAAATATCAGCAGTTCTATGCTTCCCCACATGGTACCAAGGAATGAATTTGTCCACGACTGCGGGTGCTTCGATTAAGTCGGTCATGGTTGTGTATATTCCATCTGAACAGGCAAATGCATGTGTGTAATTACCCGGCGTCTCGATATCCATTTTTATCTCATACATGCACCCATCCATGTAGTTACAATCACTTGGATCCCGTTTATACATGGGATGAACGGCGGGCCCAATCAACACGTGCACGTATTCTGGTGGATTATTATCACCATCCTTATAATTAACGGAAAATGTGAATTCGGTGGTATCAGTTGAGCCGTTGAAGGGTTCCACAATTATCGGTTCCAATATTGGAGCCATGGTATTTGAATAGGTCACGACAAGTTCAGGAACGATCACGGTCGATTCATAAATCCCGTCATGGGCTGTTGCAAGGCAATGGTGCACTCCTGGTTGGAAATATGCTTCCACATAATAAATGCAACCATCCATGTAATTCTCATCAAGGACATCAAGCTTCTCCATTGGCATGGAGTAATTTTCGGTGGCTAGGTTAAGATTTCTCGGTCCGAGGTTATCAGCGTCCTTGTATTTAATGGTGATTCTAATCCTGTCGGCGGTGGTGGACCCATTTCTACAAATTGTTAGGTTCTCCAAGACGGGAGCGTGAAGATTTGGGAGAATTTCTAACGGGAATGAATTCGACCAGGTATTCACATGGTATCCAGAGCTAAAGCCCACCCGCCAATAATAGGTGCCTGGATCGAGAGATGAGACATTGAGAAGACAGTGATGCAATCCATCTTGCCATGTTGCGTTGCATGTTGCCATCACGGTTGAGAAATTGGAAATATTTGAGAGTTGAAGGGTCCAATCATGCTCAATTCCAAATGAAAACGTGCTGGCCCACCGGAAATCAATTATTCCTGCGGGAAAGCTTGATCCAGGCGCAGGTTCCACGTGCTGCAACGATAACGGACGGTAGCCTTCTTGATCCTCATTCAAAAAACCAAGGGTATTGGTAAACGATTGCATCCAATCCCCAGAATCATGCGTATCCGTATCGGATAACCTGCAAACATTATTCTGGTTCAGCGATAGGTTTTTCGATTCGGTCCAGATGGCTTCGAGGGGAATGGGCAAATCATATCCATTCATATCCATCCAATCAACATTCAATCCCCTGTCGTTAAAAATTCCTAGTGCAACAGGTTCGCCGCTGAATGGAAATATATCGTCAATGAAAAGATCCGAAAGGCTATCATTACCCGTGCCCTCATGAAGGACCAGGAAACTTTCACTTGGAAGCATGAATCCTGCAGGGAATGAATAATTAATATCAATACCAGATTCGGTGAAACACCTGAACGTCCAGCCATTCATTGAAATAACAGAACCATAATTAATCAATTCCACCCCCCGGGTTCCTCTATTGCACACCTCATTTATCAAGATGGTCCCCGGGTGGTTAAAGGATGATTGAGATGGTGTTTTCGTGGTATACTTCATCCCCGTTAGGTATTCAAAGGTGCAATCCAAGTTTGAACCATTAGAACTCTCTTGCGATTGCACGGTTATGGACATCCCTACAAGGAAGATGAAAAGAACCATCATGCTTCCCTTCTTGTACCGTGATATACCAAACCACACGTGAATTCCCCGTGTAAATGCATGCAAGACTTGTTGGTAATAAAAAGTTGAGTTATTATAATATTATCTGCTTCCTTCAAGATTCCCTAGTTATTGAAAAACACTTGATCCTTGTCGAAACCGCCATACATTGCCCGAGTTCGATGGGTGAAGCCCTCTCTTAGCGTGACACCGAAGCGTTTTTGCGGATCCGTCGTCTCGTGCTTTTGACACAGCAACTTTATCCATTGTTCAAGCGAATCATCAAGTATTTTCCCGATATTGCTTGCTTCATCGATGATATTCTTGTGTTCCCTGGGATCCAGCAGCAGGTCATACAGGTGCTTGGAAGGCATAGATGGATAGGAATCAATTTTCTTTATATATTTCCACCTGTTCGTTCGGATCGCTCTTTGTACATGATAGGTGTTTTCCACAAGCAACATTCCTTGGCGTTTACAAGCAAGATGCTTGGGATGATCGGGATCGTTGGGGTATTCGGGTATCGATTCCTTTCCATTACCGAGCTCGCATGCCAGCGCTGGAACGAACTCAATTTGCTGCTTGAGGGTTGGAATAAGGCTAACTCCGTCGAAATTACCAGACACGAGCTCCTGTTCCAACCCAATAGCATCCAAGACAGTTGGTACGATATCAAGTTGGCAGGCAGGCTCAGCCCATGGTTTCAAGCCTCCATCGGTGATCCCGGGCACGTGCAGGATGAACGGTATGGTGTGATTGGGATTTGTCAAACCAACATGTGAAAACATGGCAGGTTGCCCACAAATCAAGTTATTCGTCTCATCTAGCGTTTCACCATGATCACTCGTGAGAAAAACCATGGAATGTTCTATTAAATCAAGTTCAGCCATTCTTTGAAAGATTAGACCACAATGGTGATCAGCAAAAGCAATCTCTCCATCATACAAGGACACGATATACTTGGGATCCGTTACGTCCTTGTATCGCGAGTCGAGCTTCCTACCCCAATCTTCCAACCAATGACCAATATTGCAATCGTTGAGGGCATCAAGCATGTGCATGCGTGGATCTCTTGGATCCCTGCCTTCAGAATAAAAACTTGAGAAGGTGTCGGGTGGGATGTATGGTGTGTGTGGATCCCAGTAATGAATGAATAGGAAGAAGGGCTTGCGTGCATCCTGCCAAGATCTTGCGCACTCCTCGAGTAGATCAAGTGCTTGTACGGTGATGCGGGGTGCCGGTACGACTAAACCACCTTGATGCTGCTCGGTTAAACCCATATCTATCTTATACTTGTTGTTTAACTCTCGAAATTCAAACCGGTCGAAGCCCTCTACTAGATGTTCTCCATGCTCTGGATAATCTGCCAATGTGCTCACTTGAGCAGTGAAATAGCCGGCGTCGTGCAATATCCCTGCCAAGGTTTGCACTCCATTCCTGATTGGCCACCGGGGAGCGTGGGCTACCACGTCATGAGCGGTTGGAAACAACCCGGTGAACATTGATGTATATCCTGGTAGAGTGCAATTCGATACTGAGAACGCTGGATCAAATAACACACCGTGTTTCTTGAAGAAAGCATCAATATTGGGTGTGGTGGGAAGGGGATACCCGTACAATCCAACATGATCAGCCCGCAAGGTATCAATGCTGATGATGATCACGTTCAATGGTTGATCGGTCATGATTTCAATCCCAGTAATATGCCTGTTTCGGTTGGTTCCCTACACTATCCTTTAAAAACGCCTGATGAACCCTTGTTGCAATTTTTCCATGGCGAGGGAAAATATCAAGTGATCGAGTTTCTCCGCAGCCTCACTCAAGGCATCTTGAAATTCAGACATGATTTCAACCAATGCACCGTCAATTGAGGCGGTTTCCATGGTATCAACCATGGTTACACATTCTTCCAGGGATTCCACGGGAGGAAGGGAATCGTTGCCGGACTCCCACTTGACAAGATTTCCCGCGATTTCCAATACATGATGTCGGAGATCCCGGGGAAATGATTTATCATCAAGGTGAACCAAGTTATCCTGCACGGCTTGCGATTTTTCCACAAGCATCTCCAAGGATAATCGTGCATTAACCAGCCGGTCACGCACCGACTCCAAGTATTCCCTAGGTTCTTGGAACCGGTACTTCCACTCCATGAGAAGCTCGGCATCGTATATCACCTTTTCGTATACCTCCCTTGTCCGGTATTGAAATAATTCGAATTTCTCTATCAATTCATCGATGACCCGACACTTGTCTCGCAAACCATCAATGGAGAGAAATTTGCCAGCGCCACTACCGTATTCGTCCAAAATTCTCACTAATTCGTTGAGAACCATGAGCATGTCTACCTTCATCTCTTGAAGCTTGAGGCCGTGCACGATGTTTTCCACCGTATAATCCCCGGCTTGGATATCCCTTCTCATCCCTTGCCAAGCATCAATTGCAGACCTGATCTCCCCAGCGATGATTCCCAGATCATTTGCCTTTTGAGGAGGGACCGTGCAAGAGACCAGGTTCCGTAACAAAGCTCCATGCTTCTCCCATAACTTCCGAGGCATGTAAAAATATTGTGATAACATCTGCTTGGTGGTGAAATCAACCGTGGCAAGGGTGAAGGGAACCTTTTTAACGTTCCAACAAGATTCCGCAAAATGAAGGATGCCGGGAACGGTCGTTTCCATAGGGGACCTGCATACAGCCCAGGATGTCGCCAATGCCCCGGTGTTCTTCCCCCTTTCCGATGTTCCGAGAGCAAGATGAAGCTCGTGAATATTCTGGAATCTCATGGAATAATTGGGAATTGCATATTGGAAATCGCTTCTCACGCTGCTAGCTGCAAGCACCTGGAATCCCTTATCCTTGAAGAAATTCATCTCTTTCTTGAAATCATTTGGTTGCTTATCCTTGCCATATCGCCAGTACACGATGATGGTATCCTTGTCAAGCTCGTCCACGTATTCAGGATACTTTAACAAGTAATCGTGCCAGATCATGGGTATCTTCCCAAATCCTTTCACTATCTTGATTACCTTGTTCATGTGCTGGATGTATAGCTTGCTTTTGCCCTTTTCGTCATCCCCGTGACCATGTTCTTTAATGTATTGCTTGCATCGATCGCAAGTTCCAATGGTGTATACCTCATCTCCACCAATGTGAAGGAATCTCGATTTTGGATGGTAGGAAATCATATCCGAGATCATGTCCCGCAATAATGGCATGGTGTCTTCGTGCAATGCGCAGACATCCAATGTGCTATCCGGACTATATTGCTTGGATTGATCCTCGTTTAAATGCTTGTATTTATCAAGCTTGACCACGAATTCCAAGTGCCCGTACGTTTGGACGAGTGGAATGGATTCAATACCGTACATGGTGCATAAATTCATCAATTCAACCGTTTCCGCACGGTTGAATGCAAGCTTGTGTTGCAACTCGGGACGAGTCTTGTATGGAAATTTGTCCTCCCATTCCCACAAGATGGCGTTAATTTTATAGCGAGCAAGCATCCTTACGTGATCCTTGAGATATTCCAGTGAATGCATCTGTTGCTTGAGATCCACGTGCACCATCCTCAAGTCAAGATCGGGATAGTCCACCACGTGCAGGCACGGGAGTGATACCAACGGTTTCCCGGTCGTTCTATCCTTCTTGACTTCAATATCCTCCCAGAGTTGTTGAACGGTGAGTACACCGTTAAAAAAACCCCTGATGGAAGGGGAAATGATGTACATCTCATCCGGCGTTATGGTTAAGTCATAGCCCTCAAGGGGAAGTGATTCCGCAACATCCACGAGTGTCGAGGTAAACGAATCTGGAATGGACTTGCCAGAAATATACATGAAGAATCCCTTCTCGTATTCTTGCTTGTATTCACGGTCTCGTATCGCGGTGATTCGAAGGTGCAACTTGAAATTTTTCCAGAAAAATCCAAAAAAATCAATCACGTGATCCTGAACCTTCGCCTTGTTCACGTAAATATCACGTTCCTCGCTTAGTAAGAATTTCCCATCGCCCGGGTCCGTTGTGATCGACTTCGGGGTTGGGAGCAACACGGGTTCCTTGTTCATAATGTTACGTGGGGGCTTGTTGCTCTTTAATATTATGTGATAGAAAACCAAGTAACCTGACAATAACGCCTTTTCCATAAAAATGGCTGGATAGAGCATGAGCTCCCATGACCAATCTTTTTATTGGAAGACATTGATATACAGTATAACACCAAGAAGGAATTAAAGGACAAATCACCATGAAACTTGCCCTAATTCCATTTCAAGAATAATTGAATGATTGGAGATTATACACATGAAGTTCATCAAGGGTTTCATCATCACGATTGCGGTGTACTTCGGCTTGAGTTTTCTCTTCCTTGCACTCGCTACAAGCATTGGAGGGGGAGACATCTCGGCTCTATTCTCATCCACGTCGTCTACCGCATCTATATTTTATACTAGTTTGGCCTCACCTGGAATTTCCACCAGTATACAGGCTGCATTTGGTATAGGAATTGTAGGGATAGACATGATCTTGCTTTACATCATGCTTTATGCAGTTACTCCCGCATTAGCAGCTATCCTTGGTTCCCTTGCAGAGAGAAAAAGCAATACATTAAAGCATATCTTCTCTGCCACTTGGCTTGGTTTAATGGCCCCCCTGGCAATAGGGGTGATAATGCAAGTTGCAGCATGGGACGAGGTTGCACTATTTGGCGTGCTTGGATACACGAGATGGCAATGGTTCTTACCAGGCACTCTCATCATGGGTGCAATCATGGCATTTTTCTGGTGTTCCATCGGATTGTTAATCATACGGAAGAAATGGGATTGAGGAGGCTGACACAAGATGAATAGATTAGCTAAACTGGTTATCACCATCGTCTCGTTTATCGTGACCGTGTTTGTATTGGATATCATCGCAGCAGCGGTGATCGCCGATGATACAATTGGTCTCGCTCTTGTTGGCAACTTCCCAGTTTCAGGGGCGGATCCAGCATTACCACTCATGGATAGATACTTCCAGTACATGGGAACCGACACGCTCGGCTGGTTAACCTACTTGTTCTCGAATGGTGCACAAAATCTTGAATTGATTGGCGGGGGAGCAATAGCGGTTGGGGATGCAACGGGATACATCCCAATTCTCATGGAATTCCACCCGAATAGCACTGCACCCCAGTTTTTCATGCCGCATGTCATTGGCTTGACCAAGTTGATCGTGCCCTTGATCGTGCCAGCCGTCGTGAGCGGGTTGATTTCAAAAACGACCAAGCAAGCACTGATTAATACCTTTGCAGCATTCCTGATCATTGGCGTGGTTGCATCGGTCCTGAATATCATTCACGTGTACATGAATTGGACATCATTAGGTTGGAAATTCAACGCAACATTGCAAACTAACCCGTTATTGGTAGATTTTTGGACCAATTATGCAATGATAGTGCCAGACCAAACCATGTATATTGTATCCACGACCACCATCATCATGGTCTTTTCCATCGTAAACGGTGGCGTGATGTGCGTCGTGAGTGCTCTGAGTTCACGGAAGAAGTAATCATTTACCTTCCAACCCTTTATTTTCAATTTTTTCACGTGGAAACCTTTTATTCTTATCCCATCCACTCCATCCTTGAACGTGAATTAATCATGGACGAAAATAGCGTGGAACCATCCGAAGAACAGTTGTTTTGCATGTTTTGTGGCACCAAGTTACCGCAAATGGAAAATGAAGTGGTGTATTGCCCGAAATGTGGAAGATCAAGACATGATGGAAAGGTAGCAACACACTCACGAACAGCCAAGCAAATTAACAGGAATATCAAATTTTGCATCTACTGCGGAACCTTGTTGGACACACATTCGTATCATGCCGGCACATGTCGCAGTTGCGACAAGTTAATCCCATCGCCTTAGCTATTGATTTTCAGGAAGGTGCGGGGGGATATTTCACGAGCGAGAGGGTGAGGTGACGCATGGTTGCGGGTTTCTTGCTCGATCGGATGTGCCGGTTCACGGGACGTCCCGGGTGTATTAGAACTCGTAGCTCCTTCATCCCGTTTTTCAACCGGTGCATCTTCACTGGATCATACAATCGTTCCCATTGCGGGGACCTGAAGTTTTGCTGGTGAAAGGTTGCTGGAAGGGTGATGGTGATTGCCATGGAAACGGGTATTGGCGCATCGGCTTGAATCGATATTTTCATCGCGTGATCTCCCTTGGCAATGCCGGCAGCTGCCAAATCAAACGGTGCATATGGTGCTTGAATGTTAATGGCAAGGTATGCCGGTGGTCGTTTTACTGCTCCTTGCGATCCCCTGGTATCAATATCTCCCATCCAATTACCATTGAAACCTTTGAAAGAATCCACCTTTTGGCCTTGAATGAAAATATCCATCACTCCAGCTTCATCCTTGCTTGATGATTGAATGGAAGTGCATGATATCTCAATGGGAATAACGTCTTGGATATCATCACCGAAGTAATCCGAGAACTGAAGCATTCCATGCGGGTGCATGCTAATGGGTTTCATGCGCTTGGGGAGCAGATGCAATCGTAAGTCTTGGATGAACTTGTTGGTGTCACGGTAGGGATCACCTTTATCTGGAATCCACATGATGAGTCCTTCTTGATGCTTGAAACTATTATATTCCCGCTTATAAAACTCCGGGGCGACTTGGTTCATGAACGGATTTCCCTCAATCAAGGAGGGGATTTCCTTGGATATCCAAATGAGATTGCAGGGTAACGATTGACACGTGGAGTCCAGCGGTGTTTCAATTACCGGTGGCAAGATATTCAACAGGAAGGATACTTGCCCGAGGATCTCTATCGCGTGTATCTTACTACCAGGATCGTGAATGATGGCACATTTTGGTTGCCCTGTGGTTCCGATGAAGAAACCTTCCATGGATTTCCAAAACTTGCACTTGGACGAAGGATTTGCGAGTGATATCATTTTAATTGGCTTTGATGCTGTTTGTGTTCCTCCAGATTCGTACATGCTGATTTGCTTCAATCCATTGTACCTTGCAATTTCTTTACCATCCTTTTTCACCGCACATAGTAATTTGCCAGACTTTCGAGTCATTCGGAAGGAATAGTTACTTCCCCTGATCTTCACGTTGTCAAATGCTATTGATTCCACCCAAGCGGGGCAATAGGGAACCAAGTGAATGGCTGACCGGGTGATGCGGATTCCTAACAGGTATTGCATGATTGATTCCATGACCACCATGGTGTCCCATAACCGTCGACGCTCGGTCCCCCACGACCTATCGTAAATATCATGTATCTCATTAACCGATCCAGTGCAATTAAGGAAATCAAGCATGCCATCTAAGAGCACGTCCCCTGCTTCCCTGGCATTCCCGAATCCAAGTGCTTCCAATGCATATCCAGGACAATTCCCCGTCAAGCATGATGTTGCGGAATGCGAGCGAATGATGGTATGGCAACTTGATTTATCACCCGAGATACCCGAGAAAAAAGGTGTCTTGCAATGTTGCCAGATTTTCTTGAGGCCATTGGATGCAATTTCATGAAACTCGGGAAAATAATGGAGGAAATCGAGGATGAAGGGACGTGCGAGAGGGATGGTGATGGCACTTTCATCTTGAATACCATCGTCGTCCAATGCAACTGCAAAAACTTGCTGGTTTTCAATCACGAGTTTTTCCATTAATGCAGCCCTCATTCGATCCAGGGAGTTCTTGCACTTGGTCTTCATGGCGGAGTCGAGGAATTCCTCCAGCCAATCCAAGGTTGCAGCGAGCGCCGTCATGGTTAGGACGGAATTATCAAGCACAGCTCCGGTCTCTCTCACGTCGGATGCCCATATCCATGTTTCATCGCTATTTAAAGGAAGCAATCCTACTCCAGGTATCGTTAATTCATTGATGACCGTGGTAACCATGGCAAGGACCCGATCCTTGGAAAGCTCGCGCTGCGCCAATCCTGGCGCCCATTTATATAACTCTATGATCATGAGCAGGAGGTATGCCGGCAACTCAACAAGTACCTCGCACTGTGGATTTGAGCGGCCATAGTTAGTGATTCCATAGCTGTTGGAAAACTTATTGGCATTCTTGTGGAAGGCGTCAAGGAAAAATTTCACGTTATTAAAGCAGAATCCATGAAATCCAACTTCATGCAATGCCTTTTGATTCCAATAATTATCCCTTGTCCACGCGCGATCGTGAGAGTAATAGACGCTGCCAGAATGGATACCCTTTGAACTCACGTGATTTAGCCCCATTGTTTTCATAGCATCAAGGGCATCTTCCAACCGTTGATTTGAAGACTGGCAGGCAGATTTCTTTGAAATTTCCTGCCATGCATCATAGGTGGCATCAAGCATTGCAATTATATCGTTAGGAGGGAAATGAGCAGCGGCTTGGGCATTTAGATCGCTTCCAGTCCCAAATGGTGCTTCACTCGATTTCCATTCACCCGGCTTGATAGCAAGCGCGAGCATCCGTTCTTCACAAGGCTGGATATTGCCCAAACATACTCGGATGCATGTAATCTCACAATTACCACCCTTTTCATCATCGTGGACATTCTTCATGGCTTTCATGCTATCAGGGGATCCATCCCATTCGATGACATCCAGCTCAAGGTTTCCAACATCCATCGGGATTACTTGTATCTTGAAGCGGGACTCCTCCCTCTCATCTTTCACGAAAAGAGTGGAACGGTTCCTAGAAAACTGCCAGGACCACGAGCATGCCCTGTTCTCCAAGATAACATCAATGAAAACATCCTCAAGCGACCGATTTCCCAAGTTGGATACGGTCAATATCCTGAATAGGTAGGGAAGATCAGGATTTTTCGGGCAAAAATCCAACACAGAAACACCCAGACTCGATTGGGTAAGCTCGGAAGCAATGATTGAGGTGCCCTTGATCCTGCTTGATATTTGGACCATTTTTGCAGGGTGCATCGACATGAACTTATCACCTTCCTTGAACCTGAATTGAAAATCCTGGATCTTCCACACAGTTGGCAGGTTCCTGAAATGAATCTGTTCCTTCCGTGGGCCGTATAAGGTGGATAATGCAAGCACGTTAATCGGAGGGAGGAAGGAGGCGTCATTTCCAGGCTCTTGGTAGAATTGATACACCCGTTCCATGTCGATCAAGGGAATGCCCACTGCTGCAAAGATTTCTTCGTTTCCCAAGGTATATCCATCGGGAGAGACCGGTATGTAACGATCACCCCTTTTAATCGCCCCATGGGGTGGTTGGGAATGCTCTGGAATCGAGAAGACACGATACATGGACATTTCCTTACCTTCCAGCCATTGCTTGATATTCATGGAAGATGAAGGTCGAGATGGAGAAGCCATGCATTCTAATAAACCCCAACGGCATAAATAACTTCACGGAAGGAGTCGTTTCTTGAGAATGGGCCGTCAAATCGATAAATACTTTCAAGTACCAGTATTGTCTAGCAGCAAGCAATGAAGAAACAAGTGGAACCTGATGGATGAGCCAGAAACATCATTGATGTTATTGATCAACGATCTATTATCGGACCCAGAGAATCAAGACACGTGGTATCAAGTCGCCAACGTGATAACAAGTGAGACGAAAACAGTGTTTCTTTCCTTTCTAAAAAATCATCCCGCGTTGCTCAAGGCATTTTTAGACATCGTGGAACGAAATCCACGTGCCATGCAAGATTTTTGCCTTGAACTCGAAGACATGGATTCCCTTGAACCATTCATTGCACGCCTGATGGACCCGGGTGAGAAGCCACCTTCCCTGTTGGAAGATGAGGCACTGGAAACGGCGATTTCATCAAGAAAGACGGCTGGATCCGTGGGAGAAAATATCGAGACACGTGATTCAACCATCTCGCAGTTTGACAGGGATCTGGAAGAACTGGAGATGGACATCAAGGACTCACCAGGAGTAGATGAGCGCTTCAATACCTTGGTTAGGGAGGCTAGCTTAAAAGCATATGCAATCACGGAAGAGGAACTAACGGAGGCGATTACACTCTACGAGAAAGCGCTTTCCTTGAAGCAGGGCGAAGCCATCCACTGGTATAATCTCGGGCAGGCGTATTTAAAAAGAGCTCAACGAATTGCTGGTATTTTTACATATTCCTTCGAGGGGCATTACAAGGATGTTACTGATTTCTACTTGGCCTTAACTGCCATGAAAAAGGCGGTCGAACTTAAGCCGGGGGACAAGCTTTACTGGCAAAACTTGGCAACCCTCTTGGAACTCATGCAAATGGAACCTTTAGCACTTTTTTCGTTGAAAAAGACAAGGCAATTGTATGGAAATCAATCAGATACTGTTTCAGGTTCGGATCTCCTCGAAAAGGGATCGAACCTGCAGGAAACCACCCTTGCAATGCTTGATTCCAAGATACAGCAATTGGAGCAAAATGGGATTGAACACATCGACCCATTCGATGATGTGGCAGTTTCAAGCTATGAATCCAGAGAGCGAAAGCGGAAAATAAGGGAACAATTACCATTAAATCATCATGAGCTATACAAGGAAGCACGCGAGTATTACGAGCAGGAAAACCGGGAAAAAGCAAAGCAGCTCTTGAATAAGGCGATTGAGCTTAAGCAAGACTTCTTCGAAGCGTGGATCTTGCTTGCAGAAATATCCCTTGAATTAGCCGTGAATATTGAAGATGCTGAACTCAAGCATATTGAGTTTTCAGATGCAACCCGGTGCATCGAGAAAGTTATCGAAATAAATCCATCATCCGCGGAACCATACAAGCTCCTAGCCAAGAAGCACGAATTGACTAACGAAAGGGATGAATACATCAAGGCCCTTGCTCGAATCATCGAGCTTGATCCCGGGAGCCTGGAGTACAGGAAGAAATTAAGTAACATATTCCTCGAAAAGGGAATCAATTTCCACGTGTATGGAAACACGACAGCTGCCGATATTTATCTCAGGAAATCCATCGACCTGTACAGGTATGAACCAAACGCGTGGCTCTGGATAGGGAGGAATTACACGGAACGCCAAGAATTCAACGAGGCAAAGGAAGCCTTCAAGGAATGCATCGAATTAAACGAGGGGGACCCAAGAGCCAAGTCAGGCTTAATTGAAACCCTGTTGAAGGAAGCCATGTGGTTCAACCAGCGTGGCTTGAAGGATGAGGCCATTGAAGACTTGGATGCGTTATTTTCATTAAACCCCGATTACAAACCCGCGATTCACTTGCAAGGGGTAATCTTGGATGATTATTGCGAAAGGGGTTTTGATTTGATAGAGACTGGCAACTTTGAGGGTGCAAGGGAACTCTTCAAGAGGATCATCGACATCAAGGAAATTTTTCCTTTTGCATGGCTTGGAATGGCTTATTACCATTTCCAAAAGAACGAGATCAGGGAGGGTGCCGAAAAAGCACTTGTTGCCATCAAGCAATGGAACCAGGATATATTGAAACACGTGGATGGGTTCATGATGGAAGGGGCAATGGATATCTTTCGAGAACTTGCCACTTCAAGCATGCAAGTGGACGATCACGTGATGCTCAACTTGTCTATCACGTTCAAGGATTTATTGCAAAACTTCATGAGCGTCACTCGTCTCGTGCACGAGGAAAAGGTGCATTTCAAGCACTTATATACTGCCATTTTCGACTTCTTCCTTGATATCGCCAAGGCAAATATAAACGGTGATAATGTGAACGTTTCCATCTTTCTAAAAACCTTTGAGGCAGCGGAATTACCCACGCACTTGGAAAAGTTACCATCCTGGGGAATCACTGTTACCAGCTCCGATCCATCCATCCAGGAAGCAAGGAAAGGTGTATTACGCTCCTTACGGTTTTTTCTTGGCAAGCTCTTCGATATGTTTGCATTCAAATCTAACACTAGTAACATAAACAATATCATTACTTTTCTCAATTTCATGTTACAAGATTTCATGATTAATATTCCTGAGATATATGACTTCTTGAGCATGATAGAAAATGGTCCTTTCATGATCAAGATTTTCGACGTGTTGGCTACCACCACTTATGCAAGGGAAGTAATCTTTGGAGAGCCTGATTTGGATTTCTTGGATGCTCCAAAACCTCTTGAAAAAATTCGGCCCCATCCAGCCTTGGCGGTAAATGCAGTGATCAGCCGCGACAGGCGACTCATGTTCACGGATGCACGGTTCAACAAGCTGGATTCATTGATTTATTCTGGAAAATTAGCAAGGGGACATTTTGACGATTTCCAATGGAGTCCTGATGGCATGAAAGGAATCGCCGTTCAAAATAAAGTTGCCAAGCGTGCCTTCAAGGCGTTAATGCAAGGATCACCAAAATTATTGGTTTTAGACTTTTCAATGGATTCATTGGTTAACCCTTTCGCAGATCCAGTTGATCTCGATCAGGAAACAAAGGATCAACTGCATAACTTTTACGACTTGAATGCAAATGCAAGGCTCTTGTGCTGGAAGGACAAGGATACCTTCCAAGCATTGCTGGAAAATGGCGTCATGAACCGGTGGATAGACCAGGGAACGACCGTGAACCACCAGGGGGTACCACTTCCTGCTAGTCAGGATGCCATCGCTTCCTTGTCACCGGACCAAGGAAAACTTGGACTCTTGCAGCCGGATCGGATGAGCCTGCAAGTCGTGGATTTGGAACGTGATGAAAGCCGTCAGATTTCACTGACGAATGGGATGGACGGGGGCCCGAGTTACAAGACCATCACGTGGGATGAATCATCGAAAGATCTCTTCATGCTGGGAGCTAATCCTGACAAAGGTACGTGGCAAGTGTCAAGAGCGGGAATGGAAGGTGTTGAACCCTTGGTGACGTTTGAGGAATCACGGCTGATGCCCACCTTCCTAGGTGCCACATGTTGTGGCGATCATGTTCTATTCCTCTGCCGGACGGTGGATTCACTTATCGCCATGGATAGCCACGGGCTCCTGCAGTTAAAGTTGACGCCAGATGATGCAACGAGGAATCTATTTCCCGATGCAAATGACTCCTTCAGCATGCACGGGGATTGCACCATCCAAGTTTTGTTGGAAAAGCCGCAAGTCGCCATGCTTGACTTGAAACAACACTTGCTACACGCCATCGAGGAAAGGATGGCATTCTTGGCGCGATTTCCCAGGGAGAATTTCAAGAATCGAGTTGATCTTCTCCAATCATTGAAAAACGTGCTGAAGATTATCCCATCTGGTGAAGACGTCACCCCGCCTTGAATTGAAAGGTGTGGCTTCCATCGAGTCCATCGCGGCTTCTACAACGCGTGGGACTGCGTGTCGATGCAAGCCATCTAAAAATAACTAAACAGTATAGGGGGAATTTGATAATTATCATTAGATCACGGGAACGATGCTACTTGATATGGAAGTTTCCAGGCAGGAATCAATGGTGGGCTCCCATGCAATCGCGAGAAAAGCATGATTCAGTAGATTTACTTGTCTCCCTTCTCACCATCCGAATCGCCCCCGTCATCACGACCGAAGACCCGCTTGATCCACGGTGCAGTTGACGAGATGGGTTTCTCGTACTTTACTTCCTTCTGTTCTTCCTTCATCTCCATTAGCTCCTGTATTTCTTTCGCTGCTTGTGACCAGTCCATTTTCCAACGATTGTGCAACGGGGAACGTCGGGCGCCGAATAACACCGCCTTGTACAGGGGCATCGAGATCAGGCGGCTGGGACCGGATAAATCCACCGCTTTCCGGAAGGTTAGCAGTCCAAAATCGTCCCAACCCCCAAGAAATCCCGTGAGTGGTAGGAATATGCACAGGGGCACAATCAAGATCCCGATCACGACATAGATGGCTGCTGGAACGAGTAACGCGTACTCCCCGAGTATCGGCACAAAGAAATTTTCTATAGGCTTGAAGGCGAAAAGATAATAGAGGTTACCAAAAAGGAGCGTTGGGATTGAGGAGACGATGGGGATGACGAACGTTTGCATGAAGTTCAGCTTGAGCTTGAAGATTCTCTTTTGCGTGTAGACCCAGCACATGATCATCTTGATGAACCTGGGAAAGAAATGTTCAAACGAAAGAATGAAAACGATACCGTTGAAGCCGAAGACCACATTCAGCTTCAACCCGTACAAGAACAGCCAGATGAAAAACACCTGCATGCCTTCTTCCAGCAGGCGGACGAACGTGTAGAACCCGATGTGCCTGGTTGCAATCAGGACCGAGTTTGGCATGTCGATCCACGGCCTGAAAAATTGATGGATGAGGGTGGGAATGAGGAATGGTGCCGCCAAGACATAATTCTCAAGTCCCGGAAGACGCGTGACTTCGGTGATCAGCATGGGCAGCACCCCGAGCAAGGTAAAAGTCAGGAAACACATGAGAAAGCCATTCCACTTGAACGTGCTGAGCAGGTAGAATCTAGCAAGCTCCTCCTTGTCATTCATGTAGCTTTCTGCCAGTGATGCAGTGAGCTTGAAGGATCCCACGTTCACCACGCCAGAAATACCAGCTGCTAAGCCCTTCAACGTTACGAACGTCGCGTACTGGGGCATGGCATCCACGTACATGAGCAGCATCCACGTGCCCGTTGCCGTGTTGATCAATGGCACGATGCTTACTTGCAAACCAAACCACAGGCATTCCTTGGCAATATCCTTCCTGAAGCCCACCCTGAAGCATTCCCGGGCGGTCACGCCAAACGGCTTCAATGCCTTGTTGAAATAATACGCGGCCAACCACATGGCAAAAAAATCGTCAATGTATGATCCAATCGCCGCTCCAAGCACCATCCCCATGAGTTCCCCGATTGCTGGGTTCTGCGAACCGATGAATCTACCAATGATGATGAAAATGATGTTCGTCAGATTCTGGAAGACCTCGCCACTGATGAGAGACAGGATTTGCGTCTTGTTGTATAGCTGCAATCCCTCCAAGATCGCCTTGAAGGTGCCCAGCATGCCGGGCCACTGTTTCTGGAGGATGATCAGGAATACCCACGTGAGGTACGCGAACTGGCCGAAGCGGAAGGCGTTCAAGATGATAACGGATAGAATGAGCACTTGGATGATACCGGTGAACATCTGGTACCAGATGTAAAACTGGGCATATTCAATCATGCGTTTAGGTTCCTTGACCCTGTATTCCGCGATGAATCGGACAATACCGAACGCGGTGCCAACATCAAAGAGCTGGTACACGATGGCAAAGACCCCGCCTGCGATACCGTTGTACCCTTGTATTTCGGGATAAGGCCACAAGAACTGGTAGATGAACGAGACCATAACGAGCCCGAGTATCGTGGTAAAAATCGTGATCATGTACCCGTACAGGAAATCACCAAGTGGACGTTGGAACCCGATATCCTCCCAGTGGTTGAATGCAACGCTTTTGTACCTTTCATTATCACCATACCCGCTAAAATCCAACTTGTTCCGGAATTTTTTCATTCTCCGAGATAAGCGTTCAGCCCTCCGGGCTTCGACACGATGCTTCATGGCTTTCCAGCGAGCCTTCAAGCCCTTCCCGTGGCCTTCCACGGTGTCACTATCCTCTATGTTACCAGTGGTCACTTCATCTTCGGTTTTGGAACGGGTGTGTTCATCATGTGGCATGGGAAATCAACGGTCCTCCGATGATGAAATGTCAACGGGTATATAGAAAAAGGTTATGACGAGAAAACATGGGATCTCAACCTAAAAAAACTGGTCGAGTTTCTTGATACCGATGATATCCTCGAAAGAGATACCGAGGGCGTCCAGCACCTGCTCGAAGGTACTCCGGAAGAGTTCCTTGTACTTCTTACGATCAACCTCTTGAACGTGTGCAATACCAATTGCTTTTGCTCCCCCATGAGTTTTCACGTATGTAAAAACGTCTCCCGCCTCGAACTTGGATTTCTTTCCGAGAGCAATGAGCTGCCTGGCTGCCATTACATGCTGAAGCTTGAGATCTGGCTCCCTCTTGGCATTGATCTTCCGGGCGGTCTTGGAATTCAAGCCAATCTTTACGGCATACGCTTCAACCGGGAGATCCCCTTTCTTCAGCTTCGTCCAGTAGTATTTCACGAGGCTGATAATGGTTTCCCGCTTGGCTTGAAAATCCGTCTCGTCCTTTATGCTTTCTATCAATTCCGTGAGCTTAAAGAAGGCATCTTGGATAAACTGCGGTGTGTTACTCTTCTTTCCCGATAGCCCCTTGATATCGACGCCCCCGCCCTTGAATACCCCGAGGTAATTCTTCTTCCGGTTGGATAACGCCAGGAATCGGTATGCCTTGTCCACATCAAGCTCCAAATGCAGGTGTTCTTGGCTCCACTTGCTAAGCTGCTTGATGATTTCCTCTCCCGGGTTCTTCAAAAAAACCGAATCGCTATCGCCATATAGCACTTCCACACCAAGCTTCTCCGCCTTATCCATGGTCTGCGTGATGGAATAGCGGCCGATCGCCGTGGTTGCCTCCGCAACTGGCAGGCAATACAAGCTGAATGTGGGCGAACCATACACGCCGTAGCTCGCGTTGATGAGAACCTTGAGTGCGCTTTGGAGGGTATCATAGAAATCCCGGGTTGCTTCTGGTATTGAAGGATCCTTCGCTTTTGGCTTGAAAAAGAGCACCCTGAGGTCCCTGATCACCCCGGTGACCAATGACATGATGCCAATCCTGTCCCCGCATGCATGGTATGGGGTGTTCGAAAGGGGGATCTTCTCACAGCCATCGCATTGGCAATTGACGGTTTCATATGATAGATTGTATTCCTTGATGATGCTGGGATACAGGGAGGCAAAATCCATCACCACAACGTCGAAGTATATACCGGGCTTGGGATTGATCACGATGGCTCCCTTTAGCTCCCTATCCCCACCTGATTGGGAGATATCATCCCGATTGGGCACGAGGAAGTCTCGCTTCCTGTGTTCCCATATAAGTAACTGCTTCACCCAGCCAGAAACCCAAGTCCGGACGATCTCGTTCATGGGAAGCCTGCATATCCTCATCAAGAGGATGACGAGAGATAACACCAAGTTTGACTTGAACCGGGTGAGCTCCAAGGTCAGGTAGCTGTCCTTCCAGTTGTAAAAGGCGAGATCCATGAAGGATAGCTCGGATATTCCCCCCTCATGCTGGAACTTCTGGGTACCCAGCAAGCCTTGGGCGACAGCGTCCAAGGAAAACTCGTTATATGCACCCCCGAGTGCATAGCCTTGGATGGATGGATTCCTGAAAAATTGGTACAGGTCAAGGTGCAACCCGTATTTCAAGAATGCCGAGTGGCGAGAGATGCCTATCCCGCGAGTCATGGAGATGGGAATCTCGTCCTTGTCGGCAAATTTCTTGTTTTTTGCCCTGCGGGAAAGGTATCGAAAATCAAATTCGTCCCCGTTATAGGTAACAACAATCGGGTATTTCCACATCATCCTGAATAACTTCCGTACCAAGTCTTTTTCCTTGTCGTACACGATGATGCGAGCATTCTCGGGAAATGGATGATCGCTAGGGCCTATTGCCTTGAACTCGTGGGTTCCCAGCACGTATACCTCATTCAAGCCATCAGTACCCACGATGGAAGCGGCGATGATGGGATACCTGGCGTTGGATGGATCGGGGAACTGGTTTTCATGCTCTTGGTAGATTTCCAGGTCAATTGCGGCACGGGAAATATCGGGAATTGGAGGTGAAAATAGCTGGAGGTATTGAATGAAAAACTCCTTGTATTCCCCGGGGGCATCCTGCATCACCCGATCGATTTCGCTGCGGGTTTCCCCGTCCAGCTCGATGTCATCGAGCTCCACCTTCCCATCCTTGAAGGAGTAATACAAGCCTGGAACCAATTGGAGATCTGCGATGTAATTCAAGTGGTAGCGGATGTTTGCCTCGAGGGCATCGGGCACCTTACTTCGAACGCTTTTTCTGCCGCTGGCTATCGATAATGGAGTTTTACCCACGATTCTGGTGAGGGTGACATCTTGATTCGCGATAAGGTCTTTCTTGGTGACCCTTTCCATACGCACGAAACCATCCACGGTTCTCACACCCTTGTCTTCCAGCTTGTCGATGGAGAGACGCGAGAAACAATACGGCTCATGGTTGGTGGGATCCAAGAGGAAATGCACTTGCTGGTTTTCCACATCATAGAATCGCATGAGCGCCTTGTTGGTATCCCTGTCATATTCCACGTTCAGCAACAAGAAATGCTCGAAGCTCGCCGGGGCAATGATTGCGGGGGGCGTGATGCGAGAGTTCTCACTCGAACCCTTGAAAACCTTGCTATCACATGCAATGAGATCATCGAGGTCGATCGACACTTCCTTTGAATGCGCGTGGACAATGTTCGTCTTGCTCCCTTCCTTGGAACGGGTGGATTTCTCAATGGATCCTGTCATGCCGCGTTGTTTTGATTGACCCGAGTGGCCAATTCCTTCAGGTTGCTCGTGGGATGTTCCATGCTTGGTGTCCACCCTTCCAGATTTCCCCGGTTCCTTGGATACCTTTTTCAAGGGTTTACCGGGTTTTCCTGCTGATGCTGATGACGGGGCTCTAGCAGCACCTGCATTGGCATCACTGCTGGTTTTTTTCCCATCAGACTTCGCATTTTCTTCTTGCTCTTGTGGTGATGTCTTTGTGGCTCTCTTCTTTCCTTTGGCATCCCTGGAAAAATCGAATAGCGAGTGCTGATTCTCGTCCAGATCGTCACCCGAACGTTTTTTCCGCGCGCACATGGTATCCATCCTTAGGAACGTGACTTCCCATACACTTCCTATGGATCTCGTTACCTTTTTAATCTTGCATCCGCGTGGAATTTGTGGACGTGGGACCAATACTGCAGGGGAACAAAAGATTTATGGCATGCGTACTTGGGGCTAGGCGATCACCCAACACAATTTAGATGGCGAT
Source organism: Candidatus Bathyarchaeota archaeon (assembly GCA_014729935.1). Taxonomy (GTDB): domain Archaea; phylum Asgardarchaeota; class Lokiarchaeia; order Sigyniarchaeales; family Sigyniarchaeaceae; genus WJJB01. The sequence goes on from WJJB01000395.1 coordinate 23,920, forward strand.
ATGGCTTAGCGGTAGAGCAATGGACTTGTATTTTTGCCGGGCATAGCCGTCGAAAATAGGCATCCATGGGTCAGGGGTTCAAATCCCCTTATCGCCTCTCATTGCTTGAGGCACGGCAGATTCTCTACATAACAAGTAAGAACGAGACCGGTCAACTACCCGTCCCCAACTAACTAAAGGGGCTGGTTTGCAACTGGCTTCGGCATCAATTCGTCGTTGCTTGCGCTTCAGCGTCAGTGTGGCATGTATTTATCTAATTCCTGTTGGAGCGGTGGTTTGACCTACAAAACGGCTACCATTTTTAAAATACGCCTCCCAATCTCCGGGAATATATGCCTGTTGATGAGCACGCCAGGCTTAAATTGAAAGGGACAGGTGCCAGGATGGAAATGTGCATGGAAGATAAGGAACATATTATCACTACAGGGACATGATCACCCGTTAACCTCTTGATGAACAACTCGATTTTGACCGATATTCCGTGCATGAACTACCAGTTCGTGAGCTCTCCCCCTTGCTTTTCCACCATCATCACCTCATCTACTGCCAGTATCTTAACCGGAATAATTACTATCGACAAGGAGGGGTGATCTAGCAGTATCACTTCATACCATGAAACCCATTGAACATCCACGGGACATGTTTCATTCGATAAACATCTAGATAAAATTCATAAGTTTTTTCCTTCTCTATCACCGTGGAAAAGAGCACCAGCCAACGAGCCTTCTTGCAGGAGTTCCTTAAAGTGGAAATAAAAAACGACTTCACTCGGATCACGGCGTTACTTGATGACATCCTAACTCTTGGATTGAAGATGGATGATATTGCATCAAAAACGGATGTGGTGGGGAATATCGTTCGCCTGTATGCGGGACTTGGAGAACGAACGAGAAATCAAGCATTGATTGAAAAAGCACTTGACATCAGCACCAAGATCCCGTACGATTTTCGGCGCATACGCGAGCAGGTAAATATCGCAAGCCTGTTCAGGAAAAGGGGGAAGAAGGTACAGGCGATCAACCTGCTATGGCGTCTCCAAGATGAAGTGAAGAACATCAAGAATCTGGAACTCAATTCCGTGGCAAACTTGGCAATCGCTGGCGAGTTTTACATGTTAAACGAGCTGGATGATTACCATATGATCATGGAAAGGGTCTTATCGGCGATTGAAGATTACCAAGGTTCGATCCTGTTGAGGATCAACGCCTCCCTATCGGTCTATGGATTCTTGGTGGAGCATAATCTCACGGGGGAAGCATTCAAGATTTTTAACTCTATCAAGGACATCCTTTCCGCACAATCAGATGCCACCAACATTGGCGAGATCCTGCGAGCCATCGTGGCAACCTTCATCTCGCTCTCGAACAAATCCAGCAATTCGCAAGTGGATTTCCTGCTTGAAGCCTTGGATCTCGCAAAGGAATACCCCACGTTCTACGAGCTTGATATTATCTACCGGGATATCCTGAAGCAGCTATTCATTACCAAGGATAGGGACTGGATTGAGGAAAACTTGGAGTTTCTCATCAATATCATCGATCAGGTGGATAATGACCGCATAAAACTGGAAATCATTTATAAATTCCTCTTGAAAGCACATGATGAAAAGCTAGATATAGATCCAGAATACCTGGAGCAGCTGATCCAGAGTCTTGAGACCATGAAGGAACGGCTCAGCCCATCCAGGTACATCTCCTTCCAATTAATGAAGTTGCAATTGATAGGTATTTTCGTCAACCAGGAGAAATACTTCACAGAAATCGAGCTCTTAATATCCGAAGTGTTGAAATCAAGCAAATTTCGCAGGAACTTGCCAGAAAAGGTGGCAACCATCCTTACCAATCCAGTGGAATTCTTCACTATCACCCAACCGGATTCCACCGAAATGCTGGAGCGGGCTTTGCAACTTACCAAGCATTACGCTCTCTTGGAAAAGAAGAGCGAGATTTTGAAAAAAATACTCATCACCATGGCAAAACACGGCTTGAAAATGCAAGACGTGGAAGTATTGGAGAAATCTTTGGATTATGCCAAGAAAATCAGTAATTTGGATGACCGGTTCTTCGTGCTTCATGAGATTGCAAATGCACTGCACGAGTTGAAACGCACGCTTCTTTCAAAGGATATCCTATCTGGATTACTTGATGAGATTGGCAATATAAAAGCACCAAAACAACGAGTGAAAGCAAAAATTGCCCTTGCACACACGATTGCAACACGGGAGCATGATATTGTAAAAGGATTGGAATTAATACGTGAGGGCATCCAAGACACCAAATTATACATCGTTGGCAATGCGCACAAGACTGTTGCTCTTGATGAACTCGCAATTGAAGCTAGCAATATATTTGGCTGGATACACGAGACCGAGGAAGCAGCCCGCCGGCAAAAGTATACCACGCTCATCTCCGAGGCAAAGAAACAACTTGATCTGGAGACACGTGAAGGTATCATAAAGGCAGTGTCGATCTATAATGAAGCCCTCTCCTTCATCGATAAAAACGTCGATAAATATGAACAAGTGTGGTTGGAAGACAGGATAGAAAAATTGAAACGCTACCTTGAAACGTCGGATGATGCAGAGGAAATAGGGCTTAAGGAAGACGATTGGTTGAAAAAAGAAGATTACAGGATAAGAAAATCGGATATCACCACCAAGCAATCCATTGAATGGCGGAAAAAAAGGGAATTGGAATATATCATCAAGATCATTAATAACTCCAGATTCCAAGTGAACGAGCTTACCTGCAGGATGAAGAAATACGCAAGGGATTTCTTGGAGATGGAAAACGAGGATGTGCAGAAAAAAGACGTGCTCAATCCCGGTGAGTCCTTATCCTGCGAGTTCTTGTTTATTGCCCGCAGGGATATCGTTCCGAATAATGCCATTGAGGCAGAAATCAATTTCTACGATCCCATCAAGAACAGGCCAGTTTCGAAAGATCTTGAAACCCCTGCAACCAACGCTAAATTCAGGTTTTTCGTGCCAAAGAAGGTATCCAGTGGGAAGTTCGACAAGATCAAGAATAAGTTCGAGAAGAAATCACACGAATTCCAAGTACCGTACAACGTGTATCTCACTTGGCAAAAATTGAACACGTTGATCAAGAGCCCTTCGTTCACCTTCAAGGTGATCCAAAAGGAATATAACGAGATTGCGAATCAATTTTTCGGGGTTACCCGGTTTCATGCCGAGAGCCGATGGAATCGTTCCAGGCGGCACTCGACTGCCATCCAAGTGATCATCTCGGGGGATATTGGCGAGCGCGAAACGAACGTGAAAATGGAATTCTTCTTGCAGGATCCCATCATATTATACAATCTCATCAACCTGCTTGAAGAGGAAATCAAGGTATGGAAATGCCCGAATCCTGATTGCAACGCGCCACTTGATAAGACGCAAATTGGCATTGATATTCCAGGTACCTGCAAGTTTTGCTCAACCATTTTCCTCCTTGACGTGAATACTAAGAAACCAGATCGGCCCCTGAGTTTCGAGATACTTGATACCAGAGATCTCGAGTCGAAGGACCAATTCATGAATTACCTTAAGACGAGGGTAAAGGGCATGGACGATTCGACACTCGATGCAACTGCCCTCTTGGTCCCCGAGGAAATGCGTGAACCTGCAAAGCAACTATTGAAACGCGCCATTAACGGGGAAATCAAGCCAAAAGAGCTGGTGCGTGAGGCTATCACGAATCACGTGGAAAAATTATTGCAAGCAATCCTCCTGCAGTGATCGCAACCAAGGAAAGATAATCATGGATTTGGATTAATTATTTATACTGGACCAGAATTATATATCAAGATAGCCACGCGTGCGCCAGTGCACCAAGGGTAAAAATACTCGGGGACCACATCATGAAACCCAAGCATTCCATGCATCGCAAGGTGGGATCTTCGCGTATCATGTTTCTCACCTTGATTTTCATCGTACCAGTCTTCATTTCAGGAGCTGTATTGCATCACAACAGCCCTTCTACCACGTTTCAAGGAATTATCCCTTCCCAAGCCATCGATCCCTTGGATTTGGATCAAATCATGCCAAATCAAACCTGTTGGTTCGATCCCGACATCGAGTGCTTGATAATCACGACGGCAGCTCTTTCGCCCGAGTTTCAGCCGCTTGCAAATCTGAAGACGAGCCGGGGTGTTTTCACTGAAATACTTACAATCGAATCCATTTACTCGAATACTACGTTCACCACTGGAGCAAATGATAATGCAGAATCGATTCGTAACGCAATCAAGCATTATCACGAGAACAAGGGAACAGAGTTCGTGATCATCGGTGGGGACGTTGATGTCGTTCCGATCAGGTATACCTATAATCCAGATATTAGTGAAACACGTTTCAACAACGGCGATTATTATGACACGCTCAAGCCAACCGACCAGTACTATGCAGGATTGAATGGCACGTGGGATGATGATGGGGACGGCTTGTACGGGGAAATGAACCTTCACAATGATAATAATACCGACGAAGTCGACTGGGATGCAGAAGTTTTCGTCGGCCGACTTCCCGTGCACGATGCGAGCGAGGCAAATACCCTTATTTCGAAGATCATCGATTATGAACTGTCCCCGCCAACAGGTGATTGGTTTAGCGATTCGATCTTTGCTGGAGCGGTGAGCCAATTTGCATATGGTCAATATTCTAGCGTGGATGAGGCGGAATTGAGTGACTTCATGATTAGTAATTACTTCTCTTCCATGGATCCAACAAGGCTATATTTCAATACCAGTGATTACAGTCCAGTTGAACCATTCACGACGCTTTCTTGGGATAACCTCCGTTCTGCGTGGAACCAAGGTGCTTCCGTGCTCAACTTGGCAGGTCATGGCAATCCTTGCAGTTACGGGGGGTATGAAAGCGTGATGGGAGACGTAACATACATGAATAGTGTGAATTCTGCAACGTTAAGTAATGGAGGAAAGCTGCCCTTTGTATATATCTACGCGTGTTCATCTGGTGCCTTTGATTTGGAAGAAATTGGCTCTAGCACGCCGATCAATGGCGTTTGGCAATCCTTGGCGGAAAGACTCATCAGGAATCCATCAGGGGGCGCCATTGCAGTCGTATCTGGTATGCGCACCACGTATTATTTCGAAGGAGATGAGGAGTTGGAAGCGCTTAATCGGGGGCAAAACCGATTCTTCTGGCGGGAGTTCATGGTTAACCAAGAATACCAACCAGGTAGGACACTATATAAATCAAAAGAGACATATATAGAGGAGTTCATAAATAAGTATTGGAACGTGGACTTGAATTGGGACCCCGAGAAGGCAGAGGATAATGATTACATGGAATACCAAGAGGAATTTCGCAAGAATATCCTCACGTATAATTTATTGGGGGATCCCGAGATGCCCATTTACACTGCAACTCCTCGGAACTTTACCTCTGGCATCTTACCTCCCACGGCATATCACGGGGATAAATTACTCTTGGAGGTAACTGACCACCTGGGCATGCCAGTTTCAAATGCTAGAATTTTAATTAACAATTCAGAATACTATATCACGTGTACCACGGATGATCTTGGCATTGGCACCATTCGCATCCCGCATGATCCCGCGTTAATCGGGGGTGGTTTAAATTATACCATTTCCGCGCATAACATGAACCGGACCAATGGCGTGATTACAATCTTGAACGATACCGTGGCCCCAGTCCAATTATCAGGGGATATACCCACATCCAAGGTTTCATACAAGAAACCATTCACTATCAGTGCCACGGGAATTGATGATGGTTCCGGCATTAAATACGCGTTCGTGATCTACGTTGAAAGTAACGGGAGCCTTGACACGTTCCATGAAATGACCCTCGTGTCACATCAAGGGAACTCAACCTCATTTAATTATTCTTACCCGCTTGATCTGGACCCAGGAAGTACATTAAGTTTATATCTAGTCGGTTATGATGCATCCGGTTCTTGCACGGTTGCCATGAAGGATGGCACCTCGCTTTACACCATTAATGTGAAAACGCGTGCCATGGAAATAATCATGCTGGCCTTCGCGGTCGTGGGAATCCCAGCCATGTGCATCCTTGCAATATTATGGTTGAATAAATACCGGGAAAAGCAAGCCAATAGCATCCCCCTAGGACGCACGGCTGTCAATTGGGATACCAAGGAACGGGAGGAAACGTCTAAGAATGCAAAAGAACAGCAACCAGTCCTTACCCATGATTTCCAGCATACAAAACTGGGATCTGAAGCAAAAAATGAATTGGCATCACGATTGACAAGGGAAATACCTGGTTTTCCAGGCATATCCGTGATTCAATTCCTTTCCAAGTGGTTATACAAGCGAAAGGGAGGGGGGGTGGCGGAACGTCCTGGTGAGGTTATCATGCTCGAAGAAGGAGACCTGCAACCCTTCGAACAGCATTTGTTTTCCACGCTCTCGTCAATCCCTACCATTGATGATCCAGATTCAATGGTTGAACGGTACATGGAAGCAATAAGGAATGGAATTGGCATGGCTGTGTGGAAAGTCCGGTAACCACCAACGGTCGCTAGGTTTATTTTTTCCATTTCCTTATTGTAGACCATGATCCTTGATAAGATCAAGGCTTTTTTCCGGGACTACTGGTGGTTCTTCTATTTGCTGCTCACCATCACCGTGTTTTTCATCGATATCCAGTGGGGGATCGTGCTAGCCCTCGTCTTTTGTGGATTGATCGTGGGCATTACCCTGTTGAAGCGCATGGGGAAAGCGAAAATCTCCAAAAACTTGTTAGGGATCGACAAGATCAGTGAACGGGAACTTGCCGGGATAACTGGAACTTACGTGGAAAAAGTGCATGCATTCCTGCACGATGTCTCCCGCAATCCCGATGCGTCTGGAATTGCAATTCTCGTGAAGGGCGAGTATATCTATTTTTCTAACAAAGTTATAAAGAAATTCAAGTTGAAATACAAGGAAGGAATGGGCATGAAGGAGATCATTGCATCCATGGAACAAATCGAGACCCGCGATGAATACAAGAAAATATTGCAAAGACTCGAAGAATTTGACGAGCTCCCAGAACGAGACAAGTCAACAAAGGAATAACTACATGGTAATAACGGCATTGCAAGAAACTCACGAATCCACAAATAATTCTGGCAGAGCCTCGACAAGTTCTGGATTATCCCTGGCCATTTTCTCTACCCACGTGTCTTTCTCCATCATTTCATCGTAGCTTTCCCTATCTTGCCGTTTCATCATCTTGAAGATGTTATCCAAACGTAAACTTTCGGTGGAATGAGATGGAACGTATAACCAAGCATGAAATCCTTCAAGGGGGGTCGAGGGAAGGAGTCCTTGCTTGTCTGCAATAACTTCGACCGGGACAAGCTTTCGATCATAAAATGAAGGGTACCCCTCGTACGTGTCCCAATACGATAATCCTTCTTCTGTTTCCACCATGAGGATGCCACGCATGGAAGCATTTTCCTTCTTGATTGCGAACGGGAAGGGGAAACCAAAAAGTTCACTATCATGATAGATGCGTTTATATCCATTTATTTCTGCAACGATGGGAAACTTTTGATAATTCATGGGGATGAGCGTGCCATACCCGAAAATGATGATAACCACGATAAATCCTGCACCTGCAATTATGTAATGAGATACACTGCTACACTAAAAAATGACTCGGTTTACTTCCTGAATTGCTCCCGTTTTCTCGGTTTCAATTCAATCAACTTGGTGTTTGCAGTTTCGGATTGGTTCACGATATATTCAATGGTGTTGGCGACATCCTCAGGCTCCAGCAAGAAGGGACGGGTATCCTTTCCACCGGGCTCGACGCCACCGAATGTCGTGTTCACGGAGCCAGGGCAGATAACGGTCACGGCAATACCATGGTGCTTGACTTCTTCCCTCAAGGACTCGCTGAATCCCACCACGGCGAACTTGGAACTTGCATATGCAGTACCTCCAGCAAATCCATGCAAACCAGCCACGGATGAAATATTGATGATTTGTCCCTTCAACTGTCTTATCATGTGTGGAATGACATGCCGAGTCATCAAGAAGGTACCAAACACGTTCACGTCGAAGATATCCTTGAATTCATCCATTTTAAAATCTTGGACTGGCTTGTACATGCCCTTGCCTGCATTATTAATTAACACATCAATGCATCCAAAGGTATCCAGGATTTCTTGGATGGTATTCTTGACTTGCATCTCGTCCGTCACGTCACAGGTTATCATCACTGGATTGGAGTTCTCGTGTTTTTTCTTGATGAGAGCAACCACTTTCCCGAGCAGTTTTTCAGTTCTTGCAACTAATGCCACTTGATGTTCCCCTGCCAAGCGTAAAGCGGTGGCACGACCGATACCCTTCGAAGCACCCGTTATCAAGACAACCTTTTTTTCATATCCCATGCATGAATCATTCATTTCCCTGTTCAATTAGTTTCCGGTTTTCCAGAACGAACTTGACACCAATTCCCTTTATATTGGCAAGGGGGCCTTCCAATCCCTTCGGATTTCCCGTGCGGGTGTAGACCACGCTTGTTGATGCCAATGCTTGGAACACGCCAAGAGGGGTCTTGAACGCATCAATCAATTTCACCGCGGTTTTCGGGCCGACGTTATACATTCCTTCCAAGATGAATGCGCGCCTCTCGTCAAGGGTCATGAGCTTGGGAACCGATCGTGCCAAGATGGGGTCTTCATCCTTCACTTGAACCCGCAGCACGAGTCGTTTCAATATCAAGGCGGTATCCCGCCAATCCCTTGATGGAATCATTGGCAGGCTGAACCGAAAAGCAAGGTAGACCAACACGCCGAAAATTGATGCGGGGTTCATGGAAGTATTCTTGAAGATCGAATCGAAATCTTCCAAAATCAAGATGGGGGAGCTTGCTGCCTCGTACAGCCGGTTGATTTGCTCGAATAGCCTGTTATCCATGATGGAACTGGTCAGGTCATTTCCGGACTTCCTCTCCACCACCACGTCATTGGATACGATGTAGTCCCCCACAGTTAGCTGGGTTTTCACGACATCTAACCCTTCTTCTTTCAACCAATCAATGATTTCTGCAGGTTCACGATGGTCTATCATGATGGTAGGAGTTGGTTCTCGATCTGGATTCATCATCCTTCAATAGAAGATAATGAAAAACTTATAAAAAGAGAAAGCAAATTCGTGCTTGCATTTGGTGCGTGAAACCATGGATGAAACCACTTTGGAAAAGCTGAAGGCGGCATTCGCTGGAGAGAGTCAGGCAAACAGGAAGTACTTGGCATTTTCACGGAAAGCGGAGAGGGAAGGATTCGAGAACGTTGCGTTGTTGTTCCGTGCTGTTGCAGAAGCGGAAACCGTGCACGCGTTAAATCATTTCAAGCTATTCGGATTGGGAAACACGGAGGATAACCTGAAATCCGCGATGAAAGGTGAACATTACGAGGTGAAGAGCATGTACCCTTCGTTTCTCGAGCAGGCAAAAGAAGCGGGCGAAAAGGGGGCAATACGGACATTCACCTACGCGGTGGAAGCAGAAAAGATTCATGAAAAAATGTACGAGGATGCTATTAAAAACGTGGAAGATGGAAAGGATATTTCCATCCCTGGTGGAAAAATAGCCGTTTGTACTATTTGTGGGCATACCGTGTTTGGTACACCACCAGACGTGTGTCCAGTTTGCAATGCAAGCAAGAAAGCTTTTCAAATATTTCAAGGAAAGTAAAAAGGCTCGGAAATTATACAAGATCACGCGTCACTCGATGATCTTGAATATTTCTTTTTTAGCCTTGCACACGGGACACTCATCCGGGGGACTACCGAAGGTGGTATATCCACACATCCCACACACGGATATTTTATTTTCATCAATTTCCATGTCCTGGTTTTCCAATACTTTTTCCAATGCATTGATAAACATGCGCTCATGGATTTTCTCGGCTTCAAGGGCATACACGAATGTTTTCGATGCACGACCCTCTCCCGCGTTCTCCGCTATATCAATGTACTCGGGATACATTTCTGTTACCTCGTGATTTTCTCCCTGAACCGCCGCCTTGACATTATCGGCTGTGGAACCCAAGCCAAATAACCTGAAATGATTATGGGCGTGGATAGTTTCTGCAGCAGCAACTGCTCGAAACAGTATTGCTACATTAGGAAAACCATCTTTTTCCGCTTTTTCTGCAAAAGCCAAGTATTTCCTGTTCGCTTGGCTTTCTCCCGCAAATGCGGCTTTCAATTTTTGTAGTGTATCATCATCCATTAAATATCAGCTCTTGTGATTACATCCATGTTTTAATCTATACCACAACGTGGTTTGATTAACTTCATGATAAAAAAAAAGCAATTGGTTGTGGTGCATAATGTTCATGGGCAATCCATTTATGCTCCCATAAGCTAAGGATATACAGTCAATCCAACTCGTGAATGGATCATGGAGGTCATCGTTATCGGTAATGGCGTGGGCGGGATGAGCGTGGCAAGCAAGATGCGAGGTCTTGATGGAAATGTTACCATCGAAATTTACTCGGATGAACCTTACGGGTATTATTCAAGGGTCTGGCTTCCTCAACTC
>WJJB01000396.1 GCA_014729935.1 Candidatus Bathyarchaeota archaeon
CGTATAGACAGTCCTGGTAATGCCGAATTGATATCCAAGGGAACTGGCTTCGCCGGCCACCTGAATTTCTCACCTGATTGTCGCTGGCTCCTCGGCGATACTTACCCGAGGAGGAAAGCACAGTTGTTGAGCCTCACCCGGCTGGAAGATGGTGCCGTCAGGGTCATTGGCAAGTTTCACCACGCCGCGTCGAAGCAACGGAAGGACTGGCGATGCGACCTGCATCCCCGTTGGAGCACCGACAACCATCTCATTAGCGTGGATACCATCCATTTTGGGAAGCGAAACATCGCTATCTTGGATCTTGAGACGGCTAGAAATGGACTTTTTCAAGAATCTTGAACGTGTTTTCATGTGGTTGTTGACCATTCGTGAGCGAAGTTGCCAAGTGAATGGTCATAGTATATTATAATGATTTTTCTTATAGGCATTGGTGATCGAATGAAATTCAAACATGCTATTATTTTCTTGTTTGCGGGATCTCTCTTTTTTAGCTCCGTGCAGTTATCCTTGGTCCTGGAAGGTTATCGACAACTTGCAATACTCGATTCGGATCATATCCCACTTGCTAGTGCCGATCCTAATGGAATGATAATTACAGAAGCCAATATTTCCAGCGTGAGTACATCAGGTAACGGATCCATCAATAACCCGTATATAATAACGGGATTGGACATTGATACAACCGACGGGACCGGTGTCCTGCTGGAGTCCATTAGCTCGTATTTTGTTATTGAAAACTCCTCGATCAAGGCAACAACCCATGCCGTGTACCTCAATACGTGTGATCCAGATCGAGTGACATTGCACAATAATTCACTTGTGGCGAACTTGGGAACAGGTGGTGTGAACACGGATGGTATCAAGATTTACAAGAATACCATTAATCAATCAGATGCTACAAGTTGGAGCAATTGTGATAATCTTAACCTGACGGGGAACGTGTATCATTACCATGGTAATCAAGGTGGCGGGATCTTGGTCTATTCCGATGATAACATCGTTTTTGAAAATAACATTGTTCATGGTAATCAAACATATCTTTCAATCAAGAGATGTGCTAGTGCCCTCGTAAGAGGTAATTTTCTTTATAATGCGGGATTTGATTTGGATGATACAAGCCCGAGCGATGCCCTCGGATATATCTTTGAAAATAATTTAGTGAACGGCAAACCCCTTGGGTTTTACCTGAATGATCAAAGTATCACCATCCTGGGAAATACATCGGGGCAACTCATGCTGATTAATTGTAGCCAAGTACAAGTGATGGATTATCACCTGGTGGATTTGCCAATAGGGATGCAATTAGTGAATTGCCAAGATATGGTAATTGATAATGCATTTTTCCGATCTTGGATTGGAATTAAAGCTATTGATTCTACCAACCTAACGATCTCCAATTCAGAGTTCCATTGTGCCAACGTGGGAATCTTGTTTGAAAATGTTCAAGATAGTCACGTGGTTGGAAATTGGATATTTGAACCGGTTTCTGCCCTGTATCTTGAAGATGGAAATGGACTGAATATTACCGGCAATGTGGTCATGAATGCAACTGGAAAAGCAGTATTAATTGATAGTGTGGATGATATTACACTCACTGAAAATATCATTTCAGTAAATATCACGGAGGAGGGTGATCAAACCGCCATTACAATAGATTGGGGACACGATATCAAAATCTACAGGAATATACTCATTGCACTGGGCAATACGAGTGCCAACTTGGCAGTTGATGATGGAGATAACACCAGTTGGCATGATCCAGTTTCGCAGCAGGGTAATTTCTGGTCGAACTATAATGGCACGGGGAATTACTCAGTAATAGATAGTGGTTCGGAGGATCCTTACCCCTTGGAACCCGATATCGATGGTGATGGGTTATCCGAGTACGACGAAGTGTTCGAGCATGGAACCAATCCCTTTCTCGAAGATACAGACGGGGATTCCTATACCGACGATATTGAAATAGACGAGGGAACCGATCCCTTGGACCCAGGAAGTAACCCGGGTGTGCGAAATTACCTTTGGATTTGGTGGGTCATTCTGGCCATTGCTGTTGGTGTTGCAGCCTTTTTATTCATCGCAGTCAAGAAAGAATGGATAAAAACTGAAAAAAAGCGCGATACCAACCTTCCAAGTGATAAGTAGATCCCCTTGCATCCTCTTTTTTTTCCTGTTTGTGCATTTTTCCCACCAATAAACCATGTCCAATTAATGCAAGGAAAGGGCGATTACTTTGAATCAATTATTTACTGCTATACATGCATTTCCTGCCACGTGAAGATTTTTGAACTGCCGTCTCGAATCCTGACTATGGAACAATCTACACAACCTGAAATTGATTCCCAAGCCCAATCTTCCAAGAAACTGGGAAACAAGCGACCAGTGATTCTCATTGGGGGGATGGCAAGTATTGCAGGTGGTATCCTGTCGTTACTTCTTGCATTTTTCGTGAAGCCAGCTCTCAGGACCATCGTGTGCTGGTTCAGGTGCAATGAAATCGAATATTACGGCGTGTATTCCAGTGAATTCTTCATCTTCATCCAGGTATTGTCGATCATTGGTGCCATCGTCACGATCACCGGCGGGTTATTCTCCATCTTCGTGAACCAGCGCATGGGATTTGAAATCACCCTTGCTGGTGCAATCGGAAGCGCGAATCCAATTTCCATAGCGGGTGCAATCTTGCTCGGGATGCACAGCAGGGAGGAGTGGCCCCTTGGTGAAGGACACCCGCTCGCAAGGTTCATGGAAAAAATGAAAATACCACGACTGATCCTGTGGGGATCTTCGTGCGCCATGTTTCTCGTCTTCATCATACCAACGGTGAATTTCATCTTGGATCTTCTCGGTCATGACACTGTCCAAGAACTATACACGGAATATGTTGACGAGTATAGCTTTCTGCCAGGACTCTTGGCTGCAGTCATCTCGATCATTGCAGCGATCGCATTCCTTACCTATGGTGTACAGATCATTCGAACCTTCAAGCCATACTTCTTTGCACCCTTGGCAAGAAGGAAGAAACGCAAGAACGTGAAGCCGGTGAATGGTCCCGTCTACATCTTTGCAGCACTTGGCATTACCGCCATGGTGCTAGGACTTTCATTCATGATCACGCCAGACACGAGCCTATGGTACACCCAGAATCCATACGAACAATACACGGAGAAGCAACCCTACCTTAGCTGGACGGATGATCCGTCCAGGTCAATGACCATTACCTGGGAAACAAAGAATGCCAGTGATGGATACGTGAAATACGGGACAACGATGAGCTTCGAGATGGGAACCATCACTGCAATGAACGATTCACGTCAAACGCCAGGGAACATCGCTTGGACACACACGTACTCTGCAAATATCACTGGACTCTCGCCAAGCACCCTGTATTATTACCAAGTGGGGGGATTTGACGCAATTTACACATTCAGGACCGCACCGGAGGCGGTCGGGCACCATTCCGACCTAGATCCAGCCCCAGGATTCCGTTTCACGGCATACAGCGACACGCAACACACGGGAAGCCAATACTGGGGGCCTGAAGCAGATAAAAGCAAGCACGTGGAAATTCTCGAGCTCATGTATTCCCGCCAGCAAGGAAATTTTGATTTCATTCTTTCAGCGGGAGATATCGTCCAGCAAGGGGGCGATAGGACCCAATGGGCACGATTTTTTAGGGAAATAAACACGCGTGACATCGCCTCCACCAGGCCATATATGGCATCTGTGGGAAATCATGATCATTATGATAATACTCGTCCGACCCACGGGGAGGTGAACGAGGATGGCATCACGGTTAGCCACGAGTACCTTTCCTACGCATGGACTGGAAATCCTGCTAATCCACAAAGCGACCCGGGAAACGAGTTCAATCACTGGTTTAACTATTCCAATTGCTTGTTCATCTTCTTGGATACCAAGGCAGATGGTTCCCTGACTGCCGGCGAGGCAATATGGTTTAACAACACGCTCAACCAACATGCGGATCATTACGATTGGGTGTTCCTTGTTTACCATCACCCGGTGTACTCCTCAGCACAAGGTGGCGGGGCAATCAACTCCGACCTCGAAGCAAAGATCTGGAATGTATCATTCTGGACAAATGGCACGAGACGTGTCGATTTCATCTTGAACGGGCACCGGCACTCGTACGAGCGCTTGGAAAAGGATGGCATCACGCAACTGGTCATCGCGGGATCGAGCACGAACTTGGATGGATACGGGAATCCATTCGATGGATGGACGCAACGTTTCAGCGGGAACGCGTGGCATTACACGGCTTGGGAGGTGCAAGGAAGGAAAATCACGTTCGAAGCAATCGATATTAATGGTTACGTGTTCGATTCCAAGACATTCAGTAAATGAGATTATCCACTCGTATGGCGGATGAGTCACTTGGCACCCATGGGTGGTATTCACGGCGCGCGGGAGCATTGAACAAGAGATCTCTTAGTGTGCGATCCTTATTCAATGTCTTTGCAGCCCCAGGATAAAAATCTAATGGGTTTCCAAGAACGCGCCATCCGAAAAGCCCACATGTTGGCTTGATCAAAAATCTTGGAATAATATATTAGTTATTCCGGTTTTTCATACCTATCGTGGTGGAAACCGAGCAATATGGCTCTTTCTGGATCTATGCCTCATGTTTTTATTGCAAATGGAGAAGATTCCAAGTTTGGCATGCGATCGTATCGATAGATTTTTATACTCTGTGTTCAAATATGTTGATTAAGTATTGATTGTATTCCCAATCATCATATTACACGATTAGATGTTGTAACATTTCAGGCGCGAATCGCTCGTTGAATACCTCAATATCAGGTAACCTCGCCGGTTCGGGCAATAACACAATACAGTGATAATCATGGGTTTATTTGACATATTCCGACGACATACTAACCGCAAGGCAGTCTTCGTCGGATTGGATAACAGTGGAAAATCAACATTCATATCCTTCTTGCAAGAGGGAAAGTTCGTGGAACATACCCCAACCATGGGAAAACGCAAGAGTGACATGGAGATAGGTGGAACTCGCATCTCCCTTTTTGACATTGGCGGGCAGGAGGATTTCAGGAACATGTGGCTGGGTGAGCTCAAGTCGGCGAAGTGCGTGGTTTTCGTGATAGACAAGGCTGACACGAAACGGTTCCAAGAATCAAGGAACGAATTGGAAAAATTACTCCCCACTATCAAGAAGAATAACATTACCTTGCTCATCCTTGCCAACAAACATGACCTCAAGGAAGCAGCATCGCTGGGAACGGTAATCAAGGAATTCTCCTTGTTTGACGTGGAAAACTTCGAAATCATCGAGATTTCAGCAAAGACGGGATATGGGATGGCAGATGCGTTCGTGAAATTCTATTCGATACTCACGGGCGAGAAGATCAAGAAGAAAAAGCTCACGAAAGCCATATCGGTGTTTAATCATGGCGGTGTTCCCATCATCAGCCACGTGGATGATGACAGTACCATCGAGCGAAAGGCAATAGAAGGGGGTTTCATGGTTGCCATTAGCCAATTCTGCAACATGAAACTGGGCGAGAACGAGGAAACCAATATCATCGCCTTCGAGAGCGCGAAGAATGGGACGTTCCTCATCGCCAAATCCAGCAATTTCATTGCATCGCTGCTGTGGCGAGAGGACTTGGAGATCCCCATGGCGCAAACAAAGGATGCCCTCAAGGATCTCCTTGAACACCTGGAACAATTTTGCAAGGAGAGTAATGAAGAAGGGATCTCCTTCCACGTTGAACATTACATCACGAATTTAATGTAATACATGAATATCTTACGAGATGAAATATCATGGCACTGGTAGAAAATATCGGCATTTGCAGGTTGGGTGGGTTCGTCGGGTCCAATCCCGAGATCTTGGATTCTTATCCTCCTTTTAACCAATCTCTAGACGAGAAGCAACAACGGGAAATTATCCTCAAGAGCATTCCCGAGGGAAGTCAACCTGGTTCATACACGGTTAACAAGCTCGGATCCAAGGTCATTCTCTCATATATATATACAAAATTCAAAGCGACGAGGAAGGCACCAGGAGTGATCTTGCATCGATCACCCTTGTCGTGTCGGAGAAACGGGTCAACGTGCTCGATTTGCAGAAATTATTCAAGGCGATCATTGAATCCTTCCAAGGAGAGATGAGCAAGCTCACGAAAACCCTCCTGCGTCAATTGATGGAACGCATCTACAACGGCGTCAATAAGAACACCAAGATAAACGTGCAAGACATAGAGATAGATATTCCAAAGATCATCAAAAGGAAGCGTTTGAAGATAGTCAGGAAGACGGAATCCCTTGCAGGGAGGGTGATGTGAATGGACCCTGGATCGATACTCATATTGGATTTAACAATCCATGCGTTCACCCTCGTTCCCCTGTTGCTCACGTTGGGAATCTTGTTCAAGCGATGGTGGGAATCAGTAGATGGTGAGGGCAAGCGCGACATGGTTAGATTTCTCATCTTCTTCATGATACTCAACTGGGTCCTCGGAACGATATGGTCGTTCATCAGGAATATCGTAACCGGGAACAGGACTATTCCCCTCGAGGAACGCATCGAGGTTTCCCACATGTTCGTGGCTGCCATCGGCGCAACGGGGATATCGCTCATCGCATACCTTTACAAGCGTGAATCATTGTACTTTGCATCCTGGTTCTTTTTCTTGGGAGGCATGATATACTATACGCTAACGGGATCGACATTCGTGGTCAGATTCTTCATGTATGTCGTATCATTCGTGTACGTTGGATATTTCTGGTACGCTGGTATCAAGCATCGAGACGACAAGCTCACTGGCCTTGCCCTGTTTTTCACCACCGCTTTTTTTGCGAGCGCTGGGCAACTTCCAATTCCTGCTGACCTAACCGTGAGGGTGATCCAAGCGGTTTATGGATTACTATACGC
>WJJB01000397.1 GCA_014729935.1 Candidatus Bathyarchaeota archaeon
AGATAATCTGGATCCAGAATGGCCAAGAGGTCAGTAAACTGTTATTCCAGTTGATGAAGTTATTAATGACGTCCCCTGTAGTTGTAACGAGGATGACGGAAAGCAAGACAATCGCCATGCCCCATCCCCACTCCTGCTCCTTGAACATGCCCACACCGGAAATAAAACAGAACCCACCGAGAACGGTGCGCATGGTTGCACTACTTCCCATCATTGACTTGAATGTATCAACACCTGCACCACCATCTATCAAGCTATCGTATATAATATCTGGAAGCCATCCAAAGGAACCAGGCTTATAAAGTTCCACATAATACACGATGCCTTGAAATATGTAGATCGCACCGATGATGATCAAGAAGATATTGAGCAACTCGTTGCTATCCTTTACTTCAGTCTTTTCTTCTTCTGCCATGATATGTTCACTTCGTGTGAAAAACTGTCGGGTCGCCGCTACCCACCACGATACCGGACCACCAGGTCCACGCATTGGGCAGGGCAAATCATTAACACCTGTCCCGATTATGGAAATATTCAATCACTAATTATTAAACCTTTTCGCACGCGTTCGTAACTAATCATTGGGGAATGAATTCCTCACCGAGATACCTTAAGCACGCCGGCAAAACCTTATACTTGGGAGCTTCCTCTTTTTCCATGATGAAGCGGATAGACCTGATGTCATTTTTCTATTCCCTGAAATGGTCATTCAAGCGCATCTGGGCACTTTTCAGGAACGAGATAGAAACCCTGATAAAGGACAAGCAGAGCCTCTTGATTGTCTTTCTCGTTCCAGTTGCCATTCTCATTCCATTTTACAGGCCACCTGGACAGGAATCAAGCCTTGATGACATGTTCAGCTTCGATGCGGGAGAGCGGCTTGGATATCTCGACTTGGACACCACGACCGATTGGGAAGGAGAAGATCTATCCGAGAATTTCACTGCAACCTTTGAACAAAATTCCAGTTACACGATGGAGCCTTTATCTGACCGAAATGACGGCTTGACGAAACTCAAGGCGGGATATATCATTGGCTTCATCATCATTCCCGACAAGTTCGAGGAAAACATCACGAATCACCTGGAAACAACAATCCAACTCGTGGTTGATGCCACGGACGTCGAGGTAGCCGCCAGTCTCACCGCGACGATTGAAATCGTGATCGTCATGTTCAAGCTCACGCATAACCTCATCAAGGATGAGATCTATCCCATTTCCTTCCAGCAATTCAAGGCAAGCTCCCCGCTGTTCGAGTCCGGACCGATCATCTTTTCCATCATGATCTTCGGGGCGGCTCTCCTTCTCACCTCCCAATCCATTGTAGGGGATGAGCCATTGAAGCGGACATTGCTTACACCCGCGGGCAAGATGGAGGTGATCGTGGCGAAAACAATGGCATATTCAGCCATCCATGCCATACAGGTGCAGTCCATGTTATTCTTGTCCATGACCGTGTTTCGACTACCCGTGTACTGCCCATTCTATGTTGCTTTTCTCCAATTATTCTTGCTTGCATTCGCGGGTATCATGATCGGCATGTTCATTTCCATGATCTCTAAAACCCGTCTTCAAGCGAACCAATTATTCCTGCTAGTGTTCATCGTGATGTTACTATCGTTGATATTCATTTCTGATCCAGCAGTTACAGATTGGTTACCCATGTATCAAGGCGTGGACGGGTTCACCACGGTTGCGTTCAAGGGGTTCACCTTGCGAGAAGCCCCTTGGCCGGCCTTCTCCATGGTAGTAATCTCCATTATATTCTTGATATTGACCATTATCGCATTTTATTTCAAGAAGACCATTGAGTAAACTGGCCACCGTTATTCCAAACCTGACTTACACTAAAGGACGTAGTTTCCTCGTGGATTTACGGATGAATTGAGCTATCCCGCCCTAGACGAACGAGAGAGAAAGTGGAAATCGATTTCCAAATCCAATCCAAGGAATGGAAACCAAGATGCAAGATCACGCCGCTTGCAAGGCGATGTTGAGGCATTCCTCCATTGCATCGGCAAGCAGGTCATTCTCTTCAGGCTTGCCAATGGTAACCCGCAGGTAGGCATAGAGTCGTCTTGTCATGTACCATCTCACGAGGATTTTCTTTTTCTTCAATTCCCAGAAAAGCTTTTGGGTGACCTTTTGGTTACGCTTTTCGGCACCCACATTTATCTTCACGAGGATGAAGTTGGCATCACTTGGCAAGACGGAGAGATGTTCTATTGCGTTTATCTTGGCTGCAAGTCTTTCCCGTTCACTCTTGATTTTTTCAATGATCTCGTCGAACTCATCTTGGTGCTTGAGCGCTGAGAGTGCTGCAACCTGCGCGGGAAGGTTCACGTTAAATGGGAGCTTGACTTTCCTTAGAGCAAGGATGATATCCCTGGTGAGTGTGATGATGTATCCAACACGTAAAGCTGCCAAGCTGTATGATTTTGAAAAGGTACGGAGGATGATCAAGTTTGGATGCTCCTTGAGCAAGCCAATGGCAGATCCATCCGCAAAATCGATATATGCCTCGTCCACCACGACAATACCATCAAAGGCGTTGCATATCTTGGAGATGATCTCGTTTGGAACCCTGGCACCGTTCGGGTTATTGGGACTGCAGATGATCATGAGCTTCCCAAGCGTGCTGGTAGCTTTTTCTTCCGGTATGGTGAAATCCTCGTTGAGCGGGATGGTAACAGGGGTCGCCCTGTACATGTTACATAACACCTTGTACATGCCATAACTTGGTTCGAAAAATACGACCCGATCCTCAGGGTTCACGAAGGTCTTGAAGATGATATCTAGCATCTCATCCGAACCGCATCCTGCAACGATGTTATCCATCTTCAAGGCGCTCGACTTGTCCACCCGCACGTTGAACGTGAGTTGCTTTTTGAGTTCCCTCGTGTCCTTGTCGGGATATTTCCTGAGATCTTCCAATCCTGCCTTGATATCATCAATCACGGATTGAGGTGGATCGTATGGATTCTCGTTGGTGTTAAGTTTCAGCCATCCTGTCCCTGGTTGCTCGCCGGGGGTGTATCCCTTGAAGCGATCGTAGTAATCTGCAAAATATTTCTTGATGTCTTTTGTCATGTGATTCACATCTTGATTGCTTGCTAATAGTTAGGCTTTCTCGGGTATAAATCCCTCAGTTTTGTTCCAGCATCCCCTTGGTAGATGGGACGGTTTCGGGTGCCCGGGGATCCCTGGTAATTGCCATGCGGAGAGCCAGGGCAAGCGCCTTGAACGCAGCTTCGACTCGATGGTGATCATTTTCACCATAAAACACGTGTAGATGTACATTCGCTTTCAGGTTCTTCGTGAATGAGATGAGGAAATGCTCGATGTCTTCCACCTTCATGCCCTCGATATCCAACCCTTTCAAGCCGAGGTCGCACACGTGGCAGCTGCGGCCGGAAACATCAATAACACATCGCGCTAATGCCTCGTCCATGGCAACATAATGCTGGCCAAACCTGTAAATGCCACGTTTTTCGGCGAGTGCTTTTTGTATCGCCTTCCCAAGAACCATGGCTGTATCTTCGATGACGTGATGATCGAGGTCTCCATGCGCGTTCACCATGACATCAATTTTCCCGTGTTTTGCCAGCATCTGCAACAAGTGGGTCATGAACGGTACTTGAGTGTCAAGCTCGAAGAACCCCTTGCCATCCAAATTCACCCTTACTTTCACGGTTGTTTCTCCCGTATTCCTGTCCAGATCCGCTATCCTGTCCATCATGATTCTCCTCCTTTCGTTTCAATCAACTTCAGATTCCTCACCCAAGCCAGCAGTGAAGGTATAATTATCCTGCAGGATATCCATGAGCTCCATTTTCACCTTGTTAAACCTATCCAGCATTCCAGAGAAAGGTTGTCCAGTGACGGGTGTCACCACGGGTAGAACGTATTCTTCGATGGCTCCATCAAGGAGATTCGCGTTACCAGTGGCGAGGACCTGCAAGTTGTATTCCCCTTGTAATTGCATGAACGCCAACAACCTGAAACTATCAAACCCTATTTTAGTGATGATATATCTCGGGAACGCACCCGTGTTTGCAAGGGTATTTGCGGCAATCGCTTCTATCTTGGCCGATACAAGACTTTCAAGAAGATCATAAAAATCGCCATCTGCAGTGCTTCCCTTGAATGGCACGTCTTCTATGGGAAGCGCGTCTTCCCCTTGCTTGGTGATCAACAAGGACATGGTGCCAATGGACCTGAAGGATAGTCCAACATAATGAATTTTTACCTCGTCCTCCATGGTTGGAATGCAGGATTTCGTGATCACGTCCCGTGTCACCTCCATGTATTGCTTGATGATGTACTTGCTAAAAGATGGCTGGCGTCGCTTGATCTCGTACCTGTCCATCTTAGAAAGGTTGGCCGTGTCCATCTTCTTGGTCACGTCAAGGAACATGCGACTCAATTCCTTGAGTAACATATCGGGTCGCTTGAAAAAAACGCCATAAATGCAAAAAAGCAGGTCTTCCCGCTTGATGAAATATGCTTCCTCATACTG